>JAPLDO010000240.1 GCA_026391715.1 Bacteroidota bacterium | reverse complement strand
AAAGCAACCTTTTCGAGCGAGGTTATCATGTCATATTCTTCGAGATAGACATAAGGAGGAACATTCAATGGTTTTGGCGTGAAATTCAAAATTCCTTTGATTCCCGACAAAACCAGCGTTTCAGCGATCTCAGGAGCCTGCTCGGATGGTACGGCAATTATGCCGATTGAAATGTTGTTCTGCTTGATAATGTCAGCCATCTGACTGATATGATGACATGCCACGCCGTCGTAAACCCGGTTGATTTTCTCCGGGTTAATATCGAAAGCGGCTATGATTGATAGCTTCGATCGCTTTCCTTTGAAATAGCTGATAATTGCTTTCCCCAGGTTGCCAAGTCCTACAACTGTTACCCGCTGACCCCGTTCAGAATCAATAATTCTTCCAATCAGTTCAATCAGCTCCTTGATGTCATACCCCTTACGAAGGTTTCCTGAATACCCGATAAGCATAAGGTCGCGCCGAACCTGGACTGGGGTAATGTGAAGCAACTGAGCCATTTCATGCGAAAATACGTGGGTTTTTTCCTTCGAAAGGATCATCAGTAACGACCTGCGATACTGGCTTAACCGCTCAACAGTTTTGTGTGGTAAATTTTTTACAAACATGGTTTATCAATTGGAAGTCTGACATTAAATGTACTACCCTGATCCGGAATACTTATCACTTCTATTTTTCCTGAATAATTATCAATCAGTTTTTTTACGATCGAAAGACCAAGACCGCTTCCGGTGATATTTTTGGTTTTTTCGTTTTTAATGCGAACAAAGTCATCAAAGATTTTTTCGATTTCCGCCGCGCTCATTCCGATGCCGGTATCAACAACGGTAATCGCAATACACCCATCCTGGCGGGCAAGCGTGCAATCAACAGTACCTCCATCCAGATTGTATTTAATTGCATTGGATATAAGGTTATTAAAAATTATTTCCATCTCTTCGGCATCAGCCTGAATGATAATTTTTCCATCACTCACTAAATTCATCTTCACATCCCTCTGAATAGCGTAAGGGCGCATAGTATCCATCGCCGTACGGGCGATCATCACGAGATCAACCTCGGCGATGTTGCGTTTCGCTTTTCCCGATTCAACTCTGGTGAGATCGAGTAAATCGAGAATCAGGCTGCGCATTCCCTTGATCCGGTCGAGCGAACGGTCAATCATCACATCATAATCTTCAAGTTTATTCCCATTCTGACGTTCCCTGATCATTTTCAGGTAACCTTCAATTGAATTCAACGGGGCTTTTAGTTCATGCGACAACACCGATAAAAAAGTGAATCGTATCTGTTTTCCTGTATCCTGTAAGGTATGCGTCATTTTTTTGAGAAAAACCCGTTTGGTTATATTCTCAATGCACGACTTGAGTTCCTGAGGAGTAAATGGTTTAGGGATAAAATCATAAGCGCCATCGGATGTGGCTTTTACGGCGAGTTCAAGTGAGGCGTAGGAGGTGATCATCACAACGATAATGTTTTTCTTTTTTTCCTTGATATACGCTAAGACTTCAACACCCTGAATTCCTGGCAGTTTGTTGTCGAGTAAAACTATATCCGGCTGATTTGATTCAACAATCTCAATACCGGCTTCTCCTGTTGCGGCTTCAAGCACTTCAAAGTCGAAAGCTTCATCCATGAAAGGATAGTCTACCCTGAAATTGCGAAGTATCCTGGTTATTCCGCTTCTGATTCCGGGTTCGTCATCAACGACGAGAATTTTAAGTGTTGCCATGTATTTATTTCAAATCAAAAATATGCGAAAAAACATGTTTGATAACATTATATCGAATTTTGCAACAGCAATTTTTCAATCTCTTCCTTCAGCAAATCCGAACGAATGCCTTTGTCGAGAAAACGATCGGCTTTGATCCATTTCCGGTTATTTTCATCATTCACGTCGAAAGTTATCCCGGTTTCTGCGGTAACGCCTGTGGCGATGATGATCGGCACATCGGGATATTTCTTTTTCATTTTAAAGCAAAGGATGAAGCCACTGTCTTCGTTTTCCATCATCAGGTCGAGAATCGCCAGGTCGGGTTTCACTTTTTCGAGTAGCGCCTCAGCTTCCCGTTGCCCGTCGGCAGTAATGGTTTTAAAGCCAAAACGTTCTACTTTTGTTTGTAACTGAAATAGATAATCCTGATCATCATCTACTATCAAAATTGTATAATTCGAATGATTCATATTTTTTAATTTTCTAATTTTGAAACTCCTCCGAAATGGCAACAATTTTGGACTAAAGTCCAGTAACTATCTGGTTATCAATTGCCACTACCTTAAGGTAGTGGCAATTCAAGTTGCTGATATACCGGGCTTTAGCCAAATTTTGATTTTTATACCCACTTTTCGGAGTGGACTCAATCTTTAATGTTCTATTGTTCATCAATTTCTCCCCCTCGGAATACTTATCCTGAAAGTTGTGCCGGTTGGTCCTTCTGCCGGATCGGCATTTGAATCAACATGGATTTTTCCTTTGTGCATTTTTACGATTCCATAGATGAGAGCTAATCCAAGACCGGTTCCTTTGCCCATTTCCTTGGTAGTAAAAAAAGGCGTGAAGATTTTATCCATGTTTTCTTTCAGGATTCCACTCCCTGTGTCGCTCACAATGAAGGTGATTTCTTCGCGGTCTCCTTCAACGCTGACATTAAGCGATCCTCCATCGCGCATTGCCTCAATAGCGTTCTTTTCAAGGTTTGTGACTACCTGCATCATCTGGTCAATATCGAGGAATCCTATTGGATCGGCAATGTTTGATGTAAATGTGCAAGTCACTTTTTCGGGTTTGATGATGGAATTAAGGCTATGCTCCATGAATTTCACCACATTGGTTTCTGTAAGATTAACCTGGTTTTTACGGGCAAAATTAAGCAATCCACTGACGATTTTTTTACATCTGTCGGCTTGCTCCACGATAAGTTTCAGGTCTTCTCGAACGGGGTCGCCTTCAGGGGTTTCATCCATCAGAATTGAACTGTACATGGTAATAACGCCAAGCGGATTATTAAGTTCGTGAGCAATTCCGGCAGAAAGCTGTCCCATGTGGGCAAGTTTTTCCGATTGTTGAAGCGCTGCTTTTGCTTTGGCAAGTTTTTCGTTGGAAACATTCAGGTTATTTATTGAATCATGCAGTTTTTCGATTGTGAAAGGAAGGCACATCTCGGTTTCAGCATGCCCATTAACAATGGCGCTGGCATGATCCACACAGGTATCATAACCACAGGCGCCGCAGTTCAGGTGGTCGCCGGGGGAAAACTTTCCCATTGATTGCAGCGCCAATTGAACATCTTCATTAGTTGGAGGAGCCAGGCGGCGATCTTCAGGCGTAAAAGTCTGAGACAGGTCAATTCTGCAATATTCCTGAATATCCCGTTCCCAAGATTCCTTGTTAATATTCTGAAGTTTTTTGTTGACATATTCGCCAACCGCAGCGCTTCTGGCGAACCTTTTGCCGCCGGGAGAAGTGCCGGGTCCCATTATACAACCTTCGCAACATAGAAGCATCAGGTGTTTTTTGCGGATATAGCCCTCTTCAAATTCGGTGATGGCTTCTTTATAATTTACCTGACCTTCGGCGATTATTACCCTTTCTTCCGGAATTGATTCATGGTTGTTGGCAGTATAATAGAGACCGCGGCTGATGGGAAATATTGCGCCCTTACCGCCATGAGGCGGATCAAATTCGGAAGGATCGGTATTTTCAGCCCGGATATTTGATTTGTCAAACATTTCCCGGAGTTCGCGAAAGGTTAGAACCTCATCGGTTTCGTTTGTTTCAGCTTTTTTCGCAAAACATGGACCTATAAAAACCACTTTGAGCGCTTCCCCATGCTTCTTTTTCATCACGCGCGACATTGCCACCATTGGCGAAGCGATTGGAGCGAGATAGGAAACAATGTCGGGATGATAATGACGGATAAAGTATACAATTGCCGGACAATCGGATGAAATATCTCCTTCAAAATCATTTGTTTTGATCATTTTTTCATATTCCCTTGCAACGATATCAGCGCCAAACGAAACCTCGGTAACATAATCAAATCCCAGTTTTCTTATCATCCCAACCAGGACTTTATAGTCGGTAATTTCTGTAAATTCCGCAGGAAAACTTGGCGCAATGCAGGCGGCAATTTTACTTTTAGAGGTTAAAAGATCAAACACCGCATCAACTGACCGTAGTGCAATTTTAGCTCCCTGGCTGCAAACCCTAACACAATTGCCGCAACCGATACAACGGTCGTTGATTACTTCGGCTTGTCCGTTGATGATTTTAATAGCTTTTACAGGACATTCGCGAACACAGGTAAAGCAAACCCTGCATCGGTCCTTGATTGTAAAAACGAGTTGCCGGTGATAGCTATGGCTCATTGCGCCTCCGGAATATTTCGTGAAACATGCAATAATTCCTTATTTTGTGTACTTCCAGGCTTTGCAAGGAATTTATCATATAAATCTGTTATAATCGGATTTTTATGCGCCACTTTGATCATCTCCTCATCGTCAACGTCATAAAGGGCTTTCATTCGCGATTTCAGGTTCTTTTCGTCGGGATTGAGTTTTTGCCCCCCGCCATTAATGCAGCCATAAGGGCATGCCATAACTTCAATAATCTGGTAATCTTCACGACCGGCAGCAACCTCTTCCATCAGTATTTTTGCGTTGTTCAACCCATTTACAGCAGCTACCCTGATGAACTGTTTTCCAAATTTAAAGCGGGCTTCCTTCTTGTTTTTTAATCCGCGCAATTCACTTATTTTTATAGAATTGGTATCAGGTCCGGTTGAAATATACTGAATAGTTCGCAGCAGACCTTCAAGATGACCGCCTGATACTCCAAACAAATTTCCAGCCGAACTTCTCATGCCAAATGCAGTATCAGCGGGTTCTGGTTCTATACCGCTGAATTCAATCCCCATAAGGCGAATGATCCTTGCCAGTTCCCTCGTTGTGAGAACAGCATCCACATACCGGGTTGAACCATCTTTCATGCGGTCGCCATTGGCTTCATATTTCTTGGCGGTGCAGGGCATCACAGAAACAACAAATACATCTTCAGCTTTTTGTCCGGCAGAGGATGTAATATAGTTTTTTATTAATCGCCCCATAATTTGCTGAGGCGATCGGGTAGTTGACAAATTGGGAAGAAGTTGTGGTTTAATTTCTTCGACATATCTAACCCACGAAGGGCAACACGATGTTATCATGGGGAGTTTTCCATGATTGTTCAAACGGTCAAGAAATTCAACCGCCTCTTCCATAATTGTAAGATCGGCAGCCATAGAAACATCGAATATCTGGCGAAAACCAATTGCTTTCAGCGCTGCACGCAAAAGATTGAGCAAATCTTTGCTTGGTTTCAATCCGAAATCTTCGGCAATTGCAGCGGGAACGGTTGGTGAGAATTGAACCACAGGAAAAAGCGCCGGGTTATGAAGAGCGTCAATAACCGCCTGATAACCCGATTTTTCAGTGAGCGCTCCGGTAGGGCAAACCATGATGCATTGTCCGCATTTTACGCAGTTCTGAATGTTCAGCCCTTTATTATATGAAGTCCCGATGCGGCTGCCGCTTCCTCTGCCAATCACGTCAATTGCAGAAACGCCTACGGTTTCGTCACAAACCCGGATACAACGTCCGCAAAGCACACATTTCGCCGGATCCCTTACAATGGATGGACAGGCATTATCAATTTGAATATTCTCTTTTTTTCCGTGATACTTTCGCTCCTTAATATTCATTTCCATAGCAAGGTTCTGCAACCCGCAATTTCCGCTGCTTTCGCAGTAGAGGCAATCATCGGGATGACTTGCAAGGAGAAGTTCGACCAATGTTTTCCTTGCTTTTAATACACGGGGCGAATGAGTTTTAATTTTCATCCATTCGGTTACCTGATGCGAACAGGCAGGAACCAGCCCTGTAATTCCCTCAATCTCCACAACGCACATCCGGCATCCGCCAGTCGGGGTGAAACCCTCCAGGTAACACAAGGTGGGAACATGTATGCCGAATCTGTCGAGTACATTTTTTATTGTCTCACCACGTTTGGCTGAAACCTGCTGATTGTTAATTTCAATATTGAATTGCATGCCATTGGTTATTTAAAGTAAATAGCATTGAATTTGCAACTGTCGAAACAAATTCCACAACCTGTACATCTTGCTTCAATGATAAAATGGGGTAGTTTGATTGAACCGATAATTGCGTGTTCGGGGCATTTTTTCTGACAAATATTACATCCGTTACATACGTCGGCGTCAATCACAAAGGTTCGCAGGTCATGGCATACGCCTGCGTTGCATTTACGGTCGAAAATATGGTCTTCATATTCTTCTCTGAACCATTTAAGAGAAGAGAGGACAGGATTGGGAGCATTCTGCCCAAGTCCGCAGAGGGAAGTATCGCGGATAACTTCGGCGAGGGTTTCAAGTTCCATCACCCCTTTAAATCGTTCCAGCGTTTCATGCGAACTCTCTTCCCGCGGGCGACGTGTAACTTCATCGAGAATCTGAAGCATTCTTTTTGTTCCTTCGCGGCAGGGAATACATTTTCCGCAACTCTCTTTCTGAAGAAATTCAATGAAATATCTCGAAAGATTGACCATGCAGGTATCCTCGTCAAGTATGATCAACCCGCCAAGTCCCAGTGAAGAACCAATTGCCTGCAGCGATTCATATCCAATTGGCGTATCAAGGTCTTTAACAGAAATACAAACGCCCGATGGTCCGCCGAGCTGAACCGCCTTTAACTTTTTCCCGTTTTTTACGCCACCGGCAATTTCATTGACAATTTTTGAAATCGGAATCCCCATAGCTATTTCTATGAAGCCTGTTTGTTCGGCTTTTCCGGCGATGCTGAAAATTTTAGTGCCTCTGCTTTCTTTTGTGCCAATTGATTTGAACCAGATGGGACCGTTTTCGAGAATCGCAGGAATATTAGCGAGTGTTTCAATGTTATTAACAATTGTCGGATTTCCGAATAATCCTTTTTCAGCGGGATAAGGAGGTTTCGATTGAGGGACGCCGCGACGACCTTCGAGACTGGCGATGAGCGCGGTTTCTTCGCCGCACACAAATGCGCCGGCGCTTTGCCGGATATGGATAGTCAGGTTAAAACCGCTTCCAAAGATATTTTCGCCTAAAAATCCATACGATTTTGCTGTTTTCACTGCGAGTTCAAGGATGGAGAGCGACTGAGAATACTCAGATCTAACGTGTATGAATGCGTTTTTAGCGCCAATTGCGTAAGCGGCAATTGCAATTCCTTCGATAACGCGGTGCGGGTCGCCTTCGATAATTCCACGGTTCATAAAAGCGCCAGGGTCGCTCTCGTCGGCATTGCAAATCAGGTATTTGTGATCGCTGCCGGTTCCAAGGGCAACCATCCATTTCCGCGCCGTGGGGAATCCTCCGCCTCCCCTACCCCGTAATTCACTGGTATCAACAATTTCACAAACTTTGTCGGCAGTGTAATTCAAAACAGTTTTGTACAGTGATTTATAACCGCCATGAGCCAGATAGTCGTCAATCAGATAAGGTGAAATGATTCCTGAATTACGCAGGATGATTCTTTGCTGATGGAGGAAAAACGGAATTTCGTCAATGTAACGGATGTTCGGCCAGTCTTCAAGCAAGGGATTTTTATGCTGACCAAGTAAATTATCAGGCGACAGATGATGATGAAAAACTGAGTTGAGCAAATCGTCAACCTTGTCTTCGGTAGCAAGTTGAAAGGAAATCCTGGTTTTTCCGGGAAGCTGAACATCAAGAAGTGGCTCAGCGGCGCAAAGTCCGAGGCATCCGACTACAACAATTTCGGCGTCCACCTTGTTTTTTTCAAGGTACTGTTCAACTGCTGTTTTCGTTTTACCGGCGCCTGCTATCATTCCACAAGTTCCCATACTCACATAGATAACAGGATGTAGAATTTTATCACGTTTTAATTGTGAAAGTCTTTCAGCAGTGGGTTTATCATAAATTCCCGAATAATTTTTCAGGATTTTTTCGACAAGGAATTCTTTATTATCCAACATATTTCACACAGCCATATTAAACAGTTTTTTCTTTAAGGGAACGAATAATCCGGGATAATTCCTGCGGAGATACTTTCGGATACCAGGCGTCGTTAATCCTCATTACTGGCGCTGATTCACATGCGCCGAGACAATGAGCCACTTCAAGACTGAATTTTCCATCGCGGCTGGTTGTGCCTGCCTTCACTCTCAATTGCTTTTCCAACTCATTAAGGTATGTAGCAGATCCGTGCAAATAGCATGCAGTGCCTTTACACAACCGAATATGGAACTGACCTCGCGGCTTGAATCTGAACTGATCGTAAAAGGTAGCCACGCCATATACCTTGTTTGCCGGCATGTTGAGATATTTTCCAACTTCCGACAGAATTTCATCAGTGAGATATCCGCACTCCTTCTGAATTTCCTGTAAAATAGGAAGAAGCCCGTCGTTTTTATTCGGAGGATAATTTGGCAGTATTCTGTCGAGAATTTCTTTCATGTCCCTTTAATCTGATTCAGCCTGACAAAATTAAGATAATAAACTCAACTATTCTAATTTTTACTGTGAAACAGATAACAATGTGAAAAATTAAACAAAACCGAAATAAGGTAATCCCGAAAAATTATTTTTCATCATAAGGTTATTTGTAGCGGGATATTCATATTTTTGACCATTATACCAACGCCATGCCGATTGAACCATTATTTCAGATTTCACATAAAACCTGCATCAAATGCTATTCCTGCGTCCGTATTTGTCCGGTGAAAGCCATTCGGGTGGACGATGGAACCGAACTGCCATCTATCATTCCCGAGCGATGTATTGGTTGCGGCAGTTGTTACAGAGCCTGTTCACCGCGGGCTATTTCCTACCGGAGTTCGGTGGAAGAGGCAAAAGGGATTCTTGCTGCGGGCGGGAAAGTTGCCGCAATTTGCGATCCAACAATTTCAGGCGAATTTCACGACATTACCGATTACCGCAAATTTGTTGAGATGATCAAGCATCTTGGATTTACTTACGTAAGTGAAGTATCCTTTGGCGTTGACCTGATTGCGGCAAAGTATAAAGAATTATTTGAGAATTTTAAAGGGAAACATTATATCACCGCAAACTGTCCGTCGGTTGTTTCTTACATCGAAAAATATCACCCCGGACTAATCATTAACCTGGCGCCGCTCGTTTCACCGATGATTGCTTCCGCTAAAGTAATGCGGATGAAATATGGATCTGACATTAAAATAGTTTTTATCGGACCATGTATTGCCACCAAGGATGAAGCGCTTAAATTTGAAGGCGAAGGGCGTATTGATTCGGTATTGACTTTTGTAGAGTTGCGTCAACTGTTTGATGAATTTAATATCAGAGAGGGTAAGGTTGAGTTTTCGGATTTTGATCCCCCGCTTGGTTTCAAAGGATCATTATATCCCATCAGCAACGGATTTCTGCAAGCCTCCAATATCAATGAAGATCTTCTTACCGGAAGTACAATAACCACTGAAGGGAGGAATAACATGCTGGATGCCGTTAAAGAATTTGACAGCAGGATTGATCTGATCAAACGTAACTTCAACATCTTCTATGATGAAGGATGTTTGATGGGACCTGGAACCTCGCTGGGCGGCGAAAAATTTCTCAGGATGACGCTTGTCACCGAGTATGCTAATAAACGGCTGAATACCTTTGATCATGAAGAATGGACGAAAGAGGCGTTGTCGTTTTCGGAGTTGGATCTTTCGCGGCAGTTTGAAGCTGATGACCAGCGGTTACCGGTTCCTGAAGAGGATAAAATAGAGGAAGCCCTGAAAATGATCAACCGTGAAGGGCATAGCCACGATGAAATTGGTTGTGAATCGTGTGGTTATTCAAACTGTAGGGATCTCGCTATTGCCATTACCCAGGGATTGGCAACTACCGAAATGTGCCATGTATTCAGCGGCCGTAACCGACAGGAATATATCAGAACACTTCGCGAAACAAATGAAAACCTTGCCAGAACAAAAGTTGCCCTGAAAGCGTCGGAGGAAACTGCAAAACGGGAAAAGGAAGCGCAGAAAGAATCTGCGGAAATTATTTCCATTATGTTGCAAAACCTGTTATCAGGGGTTGTAATTGTGGATGAGAACCTTAAAATCTATCAGTCAAACAAGGCTTTTATCCGTATTATTGGCGAAGAGGCTGCGCTGATTGACGAAGTGATTCCCGGACTAGTTGGCGCCGATCTGAAATCATTGTTGCCGGTTCATTTCTATAAAATGTTTTCTTATGTTCTAACTACTGATGAGCCTATTGAAAACAAGGATATTATGTACGAAGATACCAAACTCGGAGTTTCCATTTTTTCCATTCGCAGTCATAAATATGTCGGTGGAATTCTGCGTGATATGTATTTGCCCGAAGTTAGAAAAGAGCAGATTATGATGAGGTTGACTGAGGTAATTGATGAGAATTTTGACATGGTTCAAAAAATCGCTTATCTGCTTGGCGAGGGCGCCTCGAAGACAGAACAGATGCTTAATTCGATAATTGATTCGTATAAGAATACACAGGGGAAATGACGAGGGACGAAGGACGAGGGACGAAGGACGAAACTTTATGAATAGAAAATTACAAAATTGAAATGTTTTGAATGAGAAGTTTTTCATCGAGGTAAACTGTCAGCAAAAGTGTCATGGAGAGGCGCGGGTTTGCGGCGATGTTTTCATTTCCCGTCGGATCAAGGAGGAAGGGCGGATCATTGTCGTTTTGTCTGATGGTATGGGTCATGGGATCAAGGCAAATCTGTTGGGAACATTAACCGCAACCTTGTCTGTTAATTTTACTCGGGAACATAAAAGCGTTCAGCGGATTGCAGAGGTTATTATGAAAACCCTGCCTTATGACAGCGTTAAGAATATGAATTTTTCAACTTTCACCATTATTGAAATTGATGTAGAAGGAGAAGTAAGAATCATAGAATATGAGAATCCAAAAACCCTTATCATTCGGGGGGTACATCTGTTTGAACCGCAATGGAATTGTGTGATTCTTGGCAAAGACCGAAATCAGAGAAGGGAGGTATTAACTACAACTTTTAAACCAAAGAAGGAAGACAGGATAGTATTCTGCTCCGACGGGGTTACGCAATCGGGGTTGGGTACCGAAAAATACATACTTGGCTGGGGACTTGAAAATCTTCAGAAGTACATTGAAGACGCTATTCATGAAGAGCATAATATTTCTGCCGTAAAACTGGGAACCAAGGTGATAAACAAAGCTAACCAGAATGATAGTTTTTATCCGCTCGACGACATCAGTTGCGGAGTTATCTATTTTCGGGAACCGCGGAAACTTATGATATTTTCCGGTCCTCCGCAGGATCCGAAAAACGATACGATGTTCACAGGGCTGTTGAAACAGTTTGACGGCAAAAAGATTATCTGCGGAGCCACAACAGGCGACATGGTTGCCCGCGAATGGGACGAAACGATTATTGACGCAAAAGAGATGTTTGATCCCGAACTTCCTCCGGTATCCTATATGAATGGCGTTGATCTTATCACAGAAGGTATTCTCACTCTGAGTAAAGTAAGTGAAGTGTTAAAGAATTACAACAGTAATTACTCGCCTGGTAAAGGTCCTGCCGATGAAATCATCCGCTTTATTCTTGAAAGCGACGAGATTCATTTTCTTGTGGGAACAAATATCAACGTTGCTCATCAGGATCCAACGCTGCCTATTGAACTCGAACTTCGCAGAACTGTTGTGCATCGTATTGCCCGAACTCTTGAAGAGAAATTTCTCAAGGAGGTTACTATGAAATTTTATTGATAAATGATTTTATCTATGAACCCACTCCTAATAGTGGTTATAAAAACAAATATTTGGCTAAAGCCCGGTATATCAGCAACTTGAATTGCCACTACCTTAAGTAGTGACAATTGATAACCAGATAGTTACTGGACTTTAGTCCAAATTGTTTCCTTTTGGGATAATGCTCGAAATGTACGCAGCAGGTCATGGCGATAGTCGCCCTAATTCTGGCGTTACCCAAATGGTTGCCCCACAGTTTGTAAATGAGATTTTCGATGCAGCTATCGGTTATGAAGCAATAGCGCCTGCCAGAGATGAATAATCGCGAAGCTATTTGCGTTTCTTTTTCTTACTGGGTTTGCCCTTGTCGGCGCCAGACAAATCCATTAACTCTTGTACATTTTTATACCCTTTGCTTTTCTGGAAGCCATCGCCGCTGTTTGAATCCTTTTCAACAACCCGTTTTTCAAAAGGACGTTTTTCAAAAGATCGTTTTTCAAAAGATGGTTTTTCAGAAGATCGTTTTTCAGAAGATCGTTTTTCAAAAGGACGTTTTTCAAAAGATGGTTTTTCAGAAGATCGTTTTTCAAAAGAACGTTTTTCAAAAGAACGTTTTTCAAAGGGAGGATTATCTTCCTTTTTCTTTTCCTTGAAACTTCTGCGTTCATTAACCTGCACCTGCTCCTGCCCTTTAACAAAATTGACTACAAGGTTAGTCCCATGGAATTCGGCGTCGCCGAGGTTCTGCACAAGGAATTTGGCAAATTCACTGTCAACTTCAAATACTCCATCGTTTTTACCAAGGCTGATATCTCCGATTCTTATACGTTTCCCGGGGCTGTTGGCATTTATAAGTTCGATAAGGTTGTTTGGAAAAAGTCCGTCAGCTTTTCCGATGTTTATTGATAGTCGCGCAAAACTCGAAACTTCCTTTCTTGGTCCACGCCGATCTTCCCTGTCCCTGGAGGTTTCGCTATGTTTTTCCTCATTTACGTTGATGTCTTTTGCATTACGGTAATATTCGAGGAAGCGGTTAAATTCGAGCGCAACAAAGCGTTTGATGACGTCTTCCTTTTCGAGCCATTCGAGTTTGCGGTAAATGGCGGGCAGAAATGGATCTATGTCGGTATGTTCGATCTCTACATTTTCCATTTTATTAATCAGGTTGAAGAGCTGTTTTTCGCAAATTTCCCTGCCGCCAGGGACTTTGGCTGCGACAAATGGTTTGCCGATCAGTTTTTCGATTTGCCTGATAAGATGTTTTTCCTTCAGATTGATAATGGCGATTGAGATTCCGGCTTTACCGGCGCGACCAGTACGGCCGCTGCGGTGGGTATATGCCTGAATATCGTCGGGAAGAGCGTAATTAATGATATGTGTAAGGTCGTCAACGTCGAGTCCGCGGGCGGCAACGTCGGTAGCAACGAGTAGTTGCGTATGGCGGATTCGGAATTTCTGCATCACGCTGTCGCGTTGCGCCTGCGACAGATCGCCATGTAATGCGTCGGCATTATAGCCGTCGGCGATAAGTTTATCGGCTATTTCCTGGGTATCTATTCGCGTTCTACAGAATACGATTCCATAAACTGACGGATAAAAATCAACTATTCTTTTGAGGGCTGTATATTTATCTCTTGCATGAACAGTGTAATAGAGGTGTTTTATATTTTCAGCGCCGGAATTCCGGTTACCGATAGTGATTTCGATGGGCGAGCGCATGTAGTTCCTGGCAATGGTTGCAACCTCGTTGGGCATGGTTGCTGAAAAAAGCAGTGTGCTACGTTCATCGGGCACTTCAGCGAGAATGTCGTTAATGCTGTCGAGAAAGCCCATATTCAGCATTTCATCGGCTTCATCGAGAACGACCGTATGAACCTCGCGAAGTTTAATCGCTTTGCGGCGGATAAGGTCAAGAAGCCTGCCGGGAGTTGCCACCACAATCTGAACCCCTTTTTTCAGCGCTTTAACCTGGTTTTCGATACTGGCGCCGCCATATACCGGAAGGATATGAAGATCATCAACATATTTTGCAAAATCGTTCAGGTCGCCTGCAATTTGCATGCAGAGTTCGCGGGTAGGGCAAAGGATTAGCGCCTGCGGGATGTGTCCTCCTGTGTCGGATTTCTGAATGATAGGCAACCCATAAGCGGCAGTTTTTCCTGTTCCTGTCTGGGCAAGCGCCACGATATCTGTTTTTGGTCCGAGTAGCAGTGGAATGACCTTCTCCTGCACGGGCATAGGGTTTTCAAAACCAAGTTCAACCAAGGCAAGCACGATATCGGTGTCGATGCCCAGTTCTTCAAATGTGATCATGTTGTTATTTAATGTGAGGGAGGGAGGGAAATGTTAATCGGATTTATCTGACCTCAGACACTGATTATTTCGCTGCAAAGATACGTATTATTTTGATAACCTGCATTAAATCACTCCAGGTCGCCACCCTTGATCCCATCCCAAAAAGGAAGGGACTAATTCCTCCATGCGTTCTTACTAATGCGATTTCTTTTTACTTCTGTATGTCTTTCCAATTTCAAAATAATTCAGCAGTCAACCAATTATTCAATATATTTGCACCAACAAATCTAAATCATTATGAAAACAAAACTGATTCTTCTTTTGCTTGGCGCAGGACTGTTCCTCGCCTCATGTACAAAGTACCCGCCATCATCAGACAGGTTGCTCGAAGATTTGGTAATCTACACCAAATATGATACGTCGGTTGATTTAACAAAATTCACTTACTATTACATGAGCGACTCCATCGCGGTAATTTCTGACAAAGACAGTGGAATGAAAACCAGCGCAGATATTCAGGCGCTTACTGCCCGGATTTCACAAAATATGACAAGCAGGGGGTACCAAAGAACTACCAATGCGAAAACCGCTGATTTGTATATCGGAGTTTCATATATTAAAAATGTCAACATCAATGTTTACTATCCCGGTTGGTACTGGGGTTATCCGGGTTATTACCCTCCAAATTACTGGGGTGGCGGCGGTTACTACTACCCCTATTATCCCACTTACATTACTACCTATTCCACTGGCACTATCCTTATTGACATGATGGATGTTAAACATCCGACTACGGATAAAAAAATTCCTGTGCGGTGGAATGCCTATATTCGCGGGCTGCTTACAGGAGATCACACTACTGCCCAGATAGAGCAGTGCATTGATCAGGCATTTAAGCAAACAACTGGTTTTCCGGTTCAACATTAATAATATAAACAAGCTTCTATATGAAAAAGATATTTATTGCTATTCTTGCGATGGTCATAACTGTAAGCGTCGCTAAGGCACAGGATACGCCTTCATCACTGGGATTCACGCCAGGTTCCTATTATACATTTTCCTGGAATACCACCTTCACCATGGGTGATTTCAACAAATGGGTCGGCAATGCCAGTCCCGCAGGTTTTGACCTTGGCGGACGGTATTTTATTAAAGGAGGTCTGGTTGCAGGTTTCAACATTTTATGGCAGCGCGTAAGCCAGAGTTACGGTTATGAAACATATTATGGTGAAGATGGCGGAGCAATAACAGCCACCAACTACCGCTTTACATGGATGGTGCCATTTCAGGGAGTCATTGCATACCATATTATGCCGGGAAAAATGGTTTCTCCATATATTGGTCTTGGCATCGGAGGCGACTATATGGAACATCACCTTATGATCCAGGAATATGACATATATAAAACCAGATGGGACTTTTCACTGACGCCAGAAGTTGGAGCCCTCATTAAGTTTGGAAACTATTCAAGCTGGGGCGCATTGGTTGCATTTAATTACAAATGGACCACAAATAAAATTGAATTTGCCAACAACTGGGCTTCAAAAAATCTTCAGATGATGAATTTGAAGGTCGGACTGGTTCTCATTGTTCGTTAATTTAAACCACAATTGGCTTATTTGAATACATAAGAAAAGCTATGTTCAAAACAAATGAATATTTCGACGGAAAGGTAAAATCCATTGCCTTCACCACGACTGAAGGACCCGCAACGATGGGAGTTATGGCGCCGGGTGAATATGAATTTGGGACTTCAACGGTTGAATACATGACTGTAATTTCAGGTGTAATGGAAGTTCAACTTCCCGACGAACCGGAATGGAAATATTATAAACCGTTTGATACTTTCATCGTGCCTAAGGATAAAAAATTCAGGCTGAGGATAGCTGCTGATGCGGCTTATCTTTGTCTGTATCGGTAACCTCCGGCTAAAGCAGGAATCTTGGGCTTTCAAAAGTGAAATCCGAACTGAATTGAGTATCTGAAACCAGGGCTTAATTGCATTTTGTAGCCTGTGTATCGGAGTTCTTCCCCGCTGAAAAGTGTCCCTATAATTGGAAATTTTTCGATCAGTTTATTGATTATCTCTTTATCAATTTCGCTGATCTTGCTTGCGTCCAAATCGCCATCAAGACGAAAGTCGGCAGAAATCATGCTGAACGAAGGACCAAACAAAAGAAGATCGAGAGAAATCCGTTTCCAGAAAATAAATTGGTAGCCAAGACTCAGACCAAGGTTTGCGATATTGAAATCTCCTGTCAGCCTTGCATGAGCGTCAGTATTGGTATTCAACACATCAAGCCCGTTTTTGAAGTGAAACCCATAATAGGAAAGGTAGGGTCCCAGATAAAGTCCGTCGGGAGCGGGTCGCCTGTTTCGTTTTCCAGGATAAAAACGGTATTCAACAAGGAAATTTATTCCCCATTTCTGATGGCTTGAGATCGAAACAAGGTGAAGAATAGTATCTTTGAAAAGCGCGGGAAATTCAAGATACCCAAGTTGAACAACCAGAGATTGGTTATGATTTAATACCCTTTCGTAACTAAAAGTGATATTCTTTGAACTTGTCCAGATAAGCATCGGAGTTGGATTGAATTTGATCACATTCCGATGGTATGGTTTCAGTGAAATCTCTTTTTTATTTTCGCTTCCGGCAAACCTGACTGAGTCCTGAGCGTAAACCGACGGCAAAATCAACCAGAATATTATCAACGAAATACAACAATGTTTCATAGTCCTGAATATTTGTTTATTAACACAGATAATGGCTGGTTATCTTCTTCCTCCCCTTGTTCCTCCGCCGCCGCCAAAGCTACTGCGATTTCCGCCGCTGCTGCGCTGAAAATTGGCGTTATTAATCTGGTTTTGGGCTCCTCTGTCGCGTTGCTGGCTTTGGCGATCCATCTGCTGACGATCAAAACCTGAAGATTCACGAGTTGAAGGCGTTTGTCTTGTATCGGCAGGTTTTGGTGAAGGGGAGGTGGGATTGCCCGGTTTTACAGACGATGACGACCGGTCAGCCTGCTGCCAGTTTTTACCGGTATTCTGTTCCCATTTGTTCCCGTCGTTACGGTAAACATTTCCACTACGGTCGGTATAAACGTTGTTCTTTGTACCCGGTGATCTGGTTGCGCGATTATCCTGACCAGACTGCACATCACGCGTAGGACTCTGTCCTGCGCCTTGTCGCGATCCAGGTTGGTTGGCAGGCTTTGTTGACGGAAATGTTCCCGATGTTCCTGGTTGTCTGTTCGCCGGGTTGCCAACCGGCTGTACGCCGCGGTTATGATTATTGTAAATGTTGTTCTGGCTAAAATTATTCCGGTTGTAATTATTTACGGTGATATTCGTATTCCGCACGTAAACCGGACCTCTTCCGTAATAATGGTTGTATGTCATTGCATAAGGCGGGCGATACATGGGTGGTCCCCACCAGCCGCCATGGTACATCGGACTTCCAAAGCCAATATGGAAGCATTGGTATGAAACTCCAAAGCCCATGCTCCAACCAGTCCATGGATTATAGTTCATGCTGAAACCCCAGGTAACTGGTCGTGGATAATAGTAGGAGCCATACCAGCCTGGATAAGAATAACCGGCGCCGTAAACAATTGTTGGACCGTAAACGTAGCAACCCATATAACCGGGTACATATCCCATGTAAACCACCGTAGGCTGAACATCATAAATGTAAACGTACTTCACATTGTATGCAGGATCTTCGGGGGGTATTTTCTGAATCTCAGCGGGGATCTCAGTAGCAACAGCCCACGGTCCATCCGGGGCGGCTCCCGTAAACCAGACAGCGCTCTCACATACGTAGTAGGTTTTGTTCGACAAGATCACTGTGGAACCGGTGTTGGCTGCACGATAGAGCAGGGCGCCTTTGATCTGTACAAACTTTGGATCGCCGTCGTATTTTACAGTGCAGGTGGCAGTTTTTCTGTCAACTGCCGCTGTTTGCGGAATCTGAGCGTCCATCACAGCCTCTTTTGCCGCATCTGTTCCTGCAACAGAGGCGAGTACAATATCTTTATCCGACCCTTCCGGGATCTTTGCGAAATCGGCTGGCAATTTATCTGATGCACTAAATGTCCAGGGACCAGTCATCGCAGGCGCAGAATACCATCGCCCTGAGATCAGGATGTAGTACAATTGCTTGTCAATGGTCATGAAGATATTGTTGTCGGTATTGGTCATGTAAAGCAGTTGCGTTCCCTGAATGGGTGCGAAATCAGGCGTTCCATCTGACTGTAAAAGTTCTGCGGGTTTGGTCCGAACTATGATTTGTGGTATAACTTTCTGCTCTTTTGCCTTATCCTTTGATTGCGCGGTAGCTTTGGGTTCAGCGACAGAATCATTGCCCTGCATTTCTTTTTGAAGTTTTCTGATTTCTGCCGGAGGATCCTTAACAGCAGTCCAGACACCCTTCATAACATCCAGAGTTTTGAACCAGTATGTACTGCCGTAGAGGTAATACTGCCTGTCTTTGGGGTATTGCACGACGAAAAAAGGGGTGTTGATGGCACGCTGGATTCCCGATTTGTCAAAGGCTTTGAAGGAAGGTTCGCCGTCAAACATTACGAGTATTGTAGGTTTGGTCGTAAAGATAATCTCCGGCGGGGTATTGTCGTAATTGGAGGTTTGTTTGATTACCGATGCATTCTCCTTTAATGTTGCCGTTAATTCATCAATGGTTGAATTGATTTCCCATTTCGGGATTTCCGTTTCAAGCAGATTCCTGAAAGCTTCTATCTTTTCTTTAGGAATAGAATCCTGACCGGGAAACCTGACATTCAGAATAGTTGCATTCACCAGAATAATCTGACGCGTTTCGCGGTCGGCGCTAATGGCTGTCATTACCCAGATGGCTCCGAAAACGGGGGATTCGCCTGTTTTTATTATCTGAACGGCTGACCTTGAATATAGTTTATTCCCGATTAGTGAATCAGGCTGCGGTTGATAGATGATTATCCTTCGGTTAGCCGTATTAATCTCTTTGGGCCATGAACTATTCTCTTTGGAAGTATTATCGGATGCGGATTTTTTCGCCGGATTCTGGCAAGTTCCCGACAATGTTAAATAGGTCATAAGAAAGCAAGTACATGCGATCCCAATGACGGGTAAAACCATCTTTCTCATGATACGGAACTATTGAAATTATTATTGATTAACATTGCCCAGCCGGAAAATCAATCCGCCGGTAAAACCAAACTGAAACAGGGTTGAGTAAACTGAAACGCCGCCGCCTGAACCTCCTGAACCTGCGAAAAATGAAAAACCTGACCCCTGGATTGGCATGAAAGCCTGGGCTTGAAGACGAAAACCAACTCTTTTACTGAAATAGAACTTGGCTCCGCCATTCATCCCCATCGAGAAAAACCACTCTTCCTGGTAATTCTCCTTTGGATAAAACAGGCTGGCGCCAAGATTAAATCCAACGAAAGGTGAAACCATCTGATTTACCCTGAAATTTTTTGTAAATCCAACATGCATATAATTGATACTCAGCGGAACCTGCCAGATATTGCCTCCTATGATATTGTATGAATTGACGTCGGCTTTGGTGTCAATACGGTTGTATATCAGATCCACGTCCATTACGCGACTGACGGCTATACTGATCATCCCGCCATACTGGGCATTTCCGTTGAAACGGATTTCACCGCCATTGGCATTCATTGTGCCTGGAAAAACATACCCGCCAAATGGGGTAACCTCAACGGTTTGCGCTAGTAAAACCATTGGGATGAAAAACATTGCCATAAAAAATAAAGAGTTTCTTTTCATAAGGATTTTTTTTGAATTGTTACAAAGAAAGTAAATTTTACCCGAATAACTATAAACCGATTGTATGAATTTTAAGAAAATTGGTACCACCGGGTTTATGAGCCGGGATACCTCCAAGAAAAACGATAGTATCTCCTGGACAAATCAGCTTTCGCGAAAGCAGGTTGTTTTCAGTCATCAACAACATCTCCTCAAAGTTATTGGGATGTTCATGGATAAGAATCGGTTTGATACCCCATAACAGATTTAAAGCATGATAAACGGCAGTATGTGTAGTGAATGCATAAATTGGCGCCGTAGGTCTTTCGGCGGCGACAAACTGCGCGCTCCGCCCGCTGGCGGTTAGTACCACTATGCATGCCGGATTTATAACTTTGGATATCTGATTAGCGGCGGCGCCCAGCGCCGTCAATGGGGAATGGTCAATATGAGGATAGGTTTTGAAATCAATCTTTGCCTCCACATCAAGAGCAATCCGCGCCATCATTTCAACAGCTTTAACTGGAAAACTGCCCATTGCCGTTTCACCGGAAAGCATAATGGCGTCGGAGCCATCAATAATGGCATTGGCAACATCGCTGGCTTCAGCTCTGGTGGGGCGAGGTTCATGGATCATGCTTTCGAGCATCTGTGTGGCTGTTATCACAGTTTTTCCGGATCGGTTGCAAAGTTCAATAATCTTCTTTTGTAGCATTGGAACCTTTTCAGGACTCATTTCAACGCCGAGGTCGCCCCGCGCAACCATAATGCCGTTCACTGCGGCAACGATCTCCTCCAGGCTCTCAATTGCCTGTGGTTTCTCTATTTTGGCAATGATGGGCTTTTGAAATCCCTGGTCGTTGATGAGTTTTCTCAGCAAAACAACATCCTCAGCCGATCTGACAAAACTCAGCGAAATCCAGTCCACATTCTGTGAAAGACCAAATTCCAGGTCTTGAATATCCTTCTCAGTCAATGATGGAAGCCGAAGATTCAGGTTTGGAAAATTGACGCCTTTGCGGTCGGTCAAACAACCGCCCTCAATCACGCGGCACTTCACATCTTTTCCGCTTATTTCTGTTACCTCCAGCTCAAATAGTCCATCGGCAAGCAGTACCTGCATACCTGGCTTTGCCTCCTCCGAAACATAAGAGTAGTCAATGGGAATAGTTGCCGGAGCGCCAGTAAACTCTGATTCCGGAAGCAGGGTGACAATCTGATCCTGCACAATATCAATTTTACCTCCCGGAAGTTTACCTACCCTGATCTTGGGACCCTGAAGATCCTGAAGAATTGTTACCGGCATAGAAAGTTCATCCGAAATTTTACGTAGTGATTGGATTACGGCGGCATGATCCTCATAATTTCCATGAGAGAAATTCAGGAGTTTCCATATCCCCGACCTGAAGGTCGGGGCAATTCAAGCGTCTAAATTGATATAGTTTCTCCATATTCGGGAAGAGCCGGCTGAATTCCGTAGCGGTGCGTAAGAATACCCGACAGTGTTTCACGAGCTATATCTTCACCATGCGTAAGGACAATACGTGGACGAATCGGAGCAAGCGCATTAAACCATTTGAGCAGTTCGGACTGACCTGCATGAGCGCTGAATCCGCCGAGTTTATGAATGGCAGCCCTTACGGCAATCCTTTCGCCGTAAATCTTTACAGTTTTTTCACCATTTACAAGTTTACGTCCCAGCGTTCCGGCAGCCTGGTAACCTACAATCAAGACTGAAGTTTCGGGTTTCCACAGGTTGTGCCGCAGGTGATGTTGAATTCGACCGGCGTTACACATACCCGAGCCTGCAATGATCATGCATGTACCTTTAATGTAATTCAATCCTTTTGATTCTTCAGCGCTTTGGGTGGGGCGGATATATCCTTTATCGCGTTCCATTTCCCCGCTTCTGATAAACTCCAGCATCTCCTCATCAAACAACTCAGGATGATCCATATATATTCTCGAAGCTTCAATTGCCATTGGGCTGTCAATATAAATCGGAAACCTCGGAAGCCCGCCTTGTCTGAAAGCCTGCTCTATGTAATAAAGAACATCCTGCGTACGCCCAATGGCAAAGGAAGGCACAAGTATCTTTCCATTTTTATGCAACGCCTCCCGGATAATGTCAATTGCCTCATTGATGGTATCCTGCAACGGTTTGTGATCGCGGTCGCCATAAGTTGATTCCATGATAACCATGTCGGCTTCATGGAAGGGTTCGGGATCGCGCACGATGGGCATTCCTTTGGCGCCCACATCACCGGAAAAAATCACCGATTTCTTTTTCTTTTCTTCAAAAACAGTGAGTTTTAATGTTCCTGATCCAAGGATGTGACCGGCTTCTCTGACAATAATCTCCATGCCGGGAGCGACAATCAACGGTTGATGATAAGCCATTGGTTTCAACAAGCTGATAGCCTGTTCCACTTCCTGTTCATCATAAAGCGGTTCAAACTTAGGTTTTCCCAGCCTGACAAGCATCCGGTTCATTTTCTCCAGGTCAGAATTCTGAACTTTAAGCGAATCGCGTAAAACAAGAGCAACGAGGTCCATGGTGGCTGGCGTGGCAAAAACCGGTCCCGAATAACCTGCCTTAACAGCAAGAGGCAATCTTCCGCAATGGTCGAGATGTGCGTGGGTGAGCACAATGGCATCGAGGTTTCTATAGTCAACAGGCGGCGGTTTTTTGTTCATCGTTTCTGATTGCTTGTTGCCCTGGAACATCCCGCAATCAATCAGAATCCTGGCGGTTTCGGATTCGCAGAAGTAAGAGGCGCCGGTAACGCCGCCCGCAGCGCCGTAAAAAGTTATCTTCATAATAGCAGTATGAAAGGAGTTAGTAATTGAGTAGTAAAGATAATATTATTAGAGTAAAAGGCGTCATTTTCGATTACCCGATTATTCATTCCATCACCGAAGCAACATAAGCGTCCCCTTATTACTCGTCTTTGTTTTCTTGTTGTCCTCATAATAGATAACCCAAACATAGTAGCCTTCCGGGCAATATTCTCCGTTCTGTTTACCATCCCATGAATCGCGAATATCATTTGTGTAGAAAACAGACTGCCCCCAGCGGTTGAAAATCTGAAGATTAAACAGTGTAATGTTTTCAAAAGGCAGCCCGATAATTTTAAAATTATCATTGACGCCATCGCCATTGGGCGTAAAAGAATTTGGGATGTATGGGACAACAAATACAATGACTTCGGCTTTGAATTCCATACCGCTGCAAAGGGTACAATAAACGGTATAGATTGTGGTTTCCTCAGGCGCCACAGTAATACTCTGCTGATCTGAAAGATATTCGGCGCCAGCGTACCACCGGAAACTGATCTTATCGCCAGGCGTTATGGGTTGGAATTTGTATGGAATCCTTACAATCTGAAAGCTGTCAACCGATGTTGGTACATATTTCCATGCCATTGTATCGGAACTCCATGAGGTAGCATTATAACCGGGAACCGCAAAACCAACGTAACCTGTTCCGTCCTGTAATCCGAGCGTCGCCTTGTTGCTATAATTATCAGGGCAGGCAGGTTTCCTGAAAATATGGTTCTCAATAGTGGAATCTGCTTCATTCAGCACGATCTGAAATGTTACCGTTAGATCTGTGCAGATATACATCGGACATTCACACCACATCACCACCAATTTACGGTTTGGCGCGGTTCCGATGGTCTGGTAAAAGATGAACGGACTTCCATCCATTGTTGGATACAGATCCTGAAAAGGCCCGCAAATACATTTTTTGGGGTTATTAGGCGCGGCGCTCGGTATAAAAAATGCCTCCCGGATTCCATTGGAATTGGGATTAGGACTGAAACTTATCCAACCGTTTGCGCCCACCCAAAACTCAGAATAGGGATCGCCGAAAAACGAAAATCCAAATCCAATCGGAAACGGACCCTGCACCCAATCCTCATTATTCTGTTTGGAGGAAATGCCGATTCCGATCAGACCATAAGTTGCAGAAAGGGTAACAGGGACACCGGGATTAATTGTGTCATTTTTCCCGCCGGTTAATTGGGCATATCCGGGAAAAATGGAAATGATAAAAAACAGAGAAATCAAATATTTCACGCCAGGTAACTTCAAACAACGTACTTTTAAATAGCAAATATCCATATATTATCTGAAATAACTTTACTTTTGTTCCTTCTAAAGAACTTATACTATCAAACGTGATATAAACACCAAAATTTTAATCTGTTATGAAAAAAGATAGCGCTATTTTCAATATCATTAAGGATGAATTGCATCGGCAAACATCGGGACTCGAACTGATTGCTTCGGAAAATTTTGTCAGCGACCAGGTATTGAAAGCCATGGGTTCCTGCCTGACAAACAAATACGCTGAAGGATATCCGGGAAAGAGATATTATGGAGGATGTCAGAATGTTGACATTTCGGAACAGCTCGCCATTGACCGGGCTAAAGAACTGTTCAATGCCGAATGGGCAAATGTTCAGCCACATTCAGGCGCACAGGCAAACATGGCTGTGCTGATGACCTGCCTTAAACCGGGCGACACCTTCATGGGGCTTGATCTCGCTCATGGCGGGCATCTTTCGCACGGGTCGCTGGTCAACTCATCCGGAATACTATATAACGCCATCGCTTACCAGGTTGAACAGGAAACCGGAATGATCAATTATGATAAAATGGAGGAGAAGGCGTTGGCGCTCAAACCCAAACTGATTATTGCAGGCGCTTCAGCTTACTCGCGCGACTGGGATTACAAACGTATGCGTAGTATCGCCGACCAGATTGGCGCAATCCTGATGGCTGATATTGCTCACCCGGCCGGTTTGATTGCCCGAGGACTTTTGAACGACCCAATGCCACACTGCCACATCGTCACCACAACCACTCACAAAACCCTGCGCGGTCCGCGCTGCGGAATGATCCTGATTGGTAAGGATTTTGAAAATCCATGGGGTTTGAAAACTCCCAAAGGTGAAATCAAGATGATGTCGCAGTTACTCGATTCTGCCGTATTTCCCGGAATACAGGGAGGTCCGCTGGAACATGTAATAGCGGCTAAAGCAGTTTCATTTTTTGAAGCGCTTTCCGACGAATATATGGACTATGTTCTCCAGGTGCAGAAAAATGCCGCCGCCATGGCAAAAGCCTTTATGGATAAGGGTTATCACGTAATTTCAGGAGGAACTGACAACCACCTTATGCTAATTGATTTACGTTCTAAATTTCCCAACATTACCGGAAAACAGGTTGAAAACATTTTGGTAAAAGCCGACATCACCGTTAATAAAAACATGGTGCCGTTCGACAGCCGCTCTCCTTTCCAAACATCCGGTTTGCGCGTGGGCACCCCGGCTTTGACCACAAGAGGACTCAGCGAAAAAGAGATGCCGAAAATAGTTGACCTCATGGACGAAGTAATCAGCGATATTGAAAACGAAGCAAAAATCCTTTTGGTACGCGCAAAGGTTAATGCAATGATGGCCGAATTTCCGTTGTTTGCTTATTGACCTGACCCCGGTCGCCTTTCACAACCCATTACAGACTACACCCCAAAGTCCCAGGACCCCTGACCCCGGCTCAAAGACCCCACCCCCCGGCCACATCACAGACCCCACCCCCTGCCCCCTCCCCAAAACAGGGAGGGGGAGTTTAAAACTAAACATTATGAAAACATTATACTTAATCCGTCACGCTAAAGCCTCCTGGGAGATGCCGGGCGTGTCGGATGCAGACAGACCGCTTATTCCCAAAGGAGTGAAAAAAACTATGTTGGTACTGGATTTCCTTCAAAAGCGTGAGACTAAAATTGATTTAATTATCTCAAGTCCGGCAGTCAGAGCTTATGAAACCGCCCAAATTATTGCTGCCGGATTAGATTATCCGATATCCAAAATCAAAACAGACCGGAAAATTTACGATGGTTATTATGACCGTATTCTCGATATTGTTTATGGCGCTGCAAATAATCTGAATTCGTTGATGATCTTCGGACACAACCCGACAATTACTAACCTGGCAAACTTGTTTTTGCATCCGGGAATTGACAATATGCCAACCTCATGTGTTGTTTGTCTTTCCTTCGACACGGAAAAATGGGAGCATATTCCATCGGTGGAAGCAAAACAGGAATTTGTTGTTTTCCCCAAAATGCTGAAATAAGATGACAACAAACGGAAGAGCGCCTATTCTAAACCGCGACCTGAACTGGCTCTATTTCAACGGTCGCGTATTACAGGAAGCCGCCGATCCTCGAAATCCACTGCTGGAGCGGTTAAAGTTTCTCGGAATTTTTTCAAACAACCGCGATGAATTTTTCCGGGTACGTGTGGCAACCCTGAACAGAATGCTGAAAGTTGAACGTATTCAGTATGATACGCCGGTAAATCCTCGGAAAGCCCTTAAAGAGATTGGTGAATTGGTTCAGCGCCAGGAACGCGAATTCATGGAGGTTTATGAAAATATTCTCACCGACCTTAAGAAACAGGATATTTTTATCATTGATGAAACTCACCTCACCAAATCACAGGGCGCTTTTGTAAGAAAATATTTCAACGAAAAAGTCAGGGTAGCCCTTTTCCCGATTATGATCAGCAGTTTGCGGGATATCTCTTCATTGCGCGATAAATCCATATACCTTGCCGTTACAGTTGGACGAATTGATAAGGCGCTCAAGGACGATTATGCGCTTATTGAGATTCCGACAAAAACCATTTCGCGATTTCTCATTCTTCCGCAGGAAGGCGAAAAAAGGTTTATCATTCTGCTGGATGATGTGGTGCGGTACTGCCTGTCCGATATTTTTTCAATCTTTGGTTACGATTCATTTTCGGCATATACCGTAAAAATTACCCGTGATGCAGAGATTGATATTGACACCGACGTTTCTAAGAGTTTTCTCGAAATTATGTCAGAAAGCCTGAAACAACGAAAACGCGGAATACCGGTGAGGTTTGTTTACGACAAATCCATCCCTGCCGATCTGCTGAAAATAATCTCTAAAAGACTTGATATTACTAAGGATGACCCCATCAGAGGCGGAGGAAGATATCATAACTTCAAAGATTTTATGAGCTTTCCAAATCTTGACCACAGAGAACTTGAATATCCGCCGCTCATTCCTCTAACCCATAAAGACCTCCCCCCAAACAGGAGCATTCTTACATCCATCAGGGAAAAAGATATTCTCCTTCAATACCCTTACCAGTCGTTTCAGTACATAATTGACTTGCTCCGCGAAGCGTCTATTGATCCTAAGGTCAGATCAATTAAAATGACCATTTACCGGGCCGCCAAAAACTCAAGTATAATCAATGCGCTGATTAACGCAGCGAGAAACGGAAAGTATGTTACCGCTTTCATGGAACTTCAGGCGCGTTTTGATGAAGAAGCCAATATTTTATGGACAGAACGGTTGCGTGAGGAGGGCGTAAAAGTTATTCACAGCATTCCGGGATTTAAGGTTCACAGCAAACTGCTTCTAATCCGGCGAAAAGAGAATGCGGCAAATTTTTTCTATGCTTTTATCGGCACCGGAAACTTCAATGAAGACACAGCCCGTATATATTCCGACGTTAGTTTGCTTACGGCAAATCAGACAATTTGCACAGATGTTGTAAACGCCTTTCACCTAATCGAAGAGAGTTACCGCCCATTTAAATTCAAAGCGCTGATTGTGGCTCCGGTAAATATGCGCAACTTCTATATCAAAATGCTGAATAATGAAATGCGTAACGCGGCGCTGGGAAAAGAGGCATGGGTAATTTTGAAACTAAACAGCCTCGTGGATGCAACGATGGTTAAAAAACTTTATAAAGCAAGTCAGGCAGGGGTAAAAATCAAGCTTATCGTCAGAGGTATCTGTACACTGATTCCCGGCATTCCCGGTATCAGCGACAACATCGAAGCCATCAGTATCGTTGACCGGTTCCTCGAACATGCGCGAATTCTGGTTTACTGCAATGGAGGCGACAATCTCTATTATATTACGTCAGCCGACTGGATGGTTCGTAATTTCGACAACCGTATTGAGGTGGCAACGCCAATTCTCGACCTCGAAATTCAATGGCAGTTAAAGAAAATGCTTGATATCCAACTTTCTGACAATGTGAAAGCGAGAATCATTGGCGCTGACGAACCTAATCAATATAAAAAAACCGACGGACCGCCTGTCAGATCACAAACCGAGATTTACAATTACCTGAAAAAAATGGTTGAATAGTCCTATCCCAAAACTGTATGATAATCTTGAAAAAAATCTTCTATGTATTGATTAACAAATACTTCCTGACAACGGTGGCATTTGTGGCATGGATGGTGTTTTTCGACAGTAACAACCTTCTGACAAGGAACAAGCTACAGGCAAAACTCGATTCGCTGTATCAGGCAAAACAATATTATTTGCAGGAGATTCGGAAGGATTCGGCGTTATCGCATGGGTTGATGAACGACAGCGCCCAACTCGAAAAATTTGCGCGGGAAAGGTACCTGATGAAAAAAGACAATGAAGATTTATTTTTGATTGTTGATACTACTGAGGATCCACATCAATAATTATTCTCACCGAACGGCAGGTTAGATCCTGCTGAAATTTCCAGATTATCTCCATCATTGAAGATTTTACGGCAGCAAGTTTAGCCGGTTTCTCTATCTTGAACATGATGTGTTTGATATAATAATTCATGATTCTTGAAACCATAGGATATTCGGGTCCAAGGATACTGTTTCCAAATTCCTGTCTCAGTGATTTTGCCAGGATACCGGCAGCATTATTCAGCAAATCCGAATCTTTGTGTTTTAGTTTCAGAAGAATCAGACGGGTAAAAGGCGGATAACCGAATTTTTTTCTTTCTGTTAGTTCATGGTTAAACATGCCTGCGTAATCGTTAGCTACTACCTGCCTTATCACCAGGTGAGCGGGTTGTCGTGTTTGAATAATCACTTTGCCTTGCTTGTTCTTTCGTCCGCTCCTGCCGCTAACCTGCGCCATAAGTTGAAAACTGCGTTCCGCTGATCTGAAATCGGGATAACTGAGCATGTTATCGGCATTCAGAATAGAAACCAGGCTGACATTATCAAAATCGAGACCTTTTGTAACCATTTGCGTACCAACAAGAATATCAACTTTACGGGCTTCAAAATCGGATATGATCTGATGCAGTGCATATTTACTTCTCGTGGTATCGAGATCCATGCGCGTAATCCTGGTTCCGGGAAGTATTAATCCAAGATCTTCTTCAACCTTTTCAGTCCCAAACCCTTTCATTTTAATCTGGAGTCCCTGACATTCAGGACATTTTTCGGGAACGCGCGAAACGAATCCGCAGTAATGACAACGAAGCTGGTTGATTTTCTTATGATAAACCAGAGTGACGTCACAATTCAGACACGTTGGCATCCAATGGCATGTATCACATTCGAGACGGAGGGAAAAACCGCGGCGGTTTTGAAAAAGGATTGCCTGCTCACCCTGATTTAGCGCAGTTTTAAGGCGCTCAATCAATACGGTGGAAAAATGGCTTTTCATCATTCCCTGTTGGGTTGCTTCCCGGATATTCACAACCTCAATCTGCGGCATAAGCATGTTAGCATACCTTTCCGATAATTCAACTAATCCGTATTTACCCCGGAATACATTATAATAACTTTCTACTGAAGGAGTGGCGGAGCCTAACAAGGTTTTAGCTCCATGCAGATGTGCGAGATAAATGGCAGCATCCCTGCCGTTGTACCTTGGAGCAGGATCCATTTGCTTGAAAGAAGAATCATGCTCTTCATCAACAACCACAAGTCCAAGGTTGGAAAACGGAAGAAAAACTGCCGAGCGGGCGCCGAGGATGATATCATAAGGTTGAAAATCGGATCCCGGATTGGCGCTTTGCAAAACTGCTTTGTAAATGTCTACTCTTTCATGCACATTAAACCGTGAATGGTAAACCCCTACACGATTTCCGAAATACTTACGCAACCGGGTTACAATTTGCGTTGTGAGCGCGATTTCAGGAAGCAGAAACAACACTTGTTTCCCCTCGTTTATTACCTGCTGCATAAGTTTAATATACAATTCCGTTTTCCCGCTTGAGGTTACGCCGTGCAGCAAAACAACATCCTTTGTTTCAAACGTGCGCCTTATTTGTTGAAAAGCCTCTTCCTGTACCGGAGTAAGTTCAGACCGGGATAAAACCGGTTCAATATTCCCGGTATCGAGACGGCTGACAATCCGGCTATAAATCTCAAAAACGCCTCTCTCCACGAGTAGCGATAATTGTGCAGAGGTACCTTTGGACTGTATGAGTAACTCCCGGCGTTTAACTTCTTTGGGAATTTCAAAACCATATTGACTCAGCCGGATGAAGGTCATCAGGATTTCCAACTGTTTTTTTGCCCTTTTCTCAAGCTGCTCAAACATGCCGCGCATCGCATCCTCATCACCGGCAATAGTTGATGACAATCTTACAAATTCTTCACGTTTCGGTTTATACGGATCGTTAATTTCTTCCTCAGATATGATTAAACCTTTCTCGATAAGGGTTTTTATTACCGGGATTGTTTTTTGCTGATCAAGGATTTTTGCCACTTCCGAAACTGCAATAACTTTCCGGTTGCGCAAAGCTTCAAGCAATAACAACTCCTTTTCATTCAATCCGGGAGGAAAGTCGGGAGCATCAGGATTTAGAGCGATTTTCGATTCACTTGCAAGTTTAAGCGCCGCTGGAAATGCTGCGTTCATAACTTCGCCGGGATGACAAAGATAGTATGCGGCAAGCCAATCCCAGAACCGGAGCTGTACCGGGGTTACAATCGGCTCTTCGTCGAGCGCCGAAAGAATGTACTTGGGAAGCCGGTTTTGAGGTGGAGTTTCATGAATCCGAAGAACCAGCGCTGTATAGATTTTTCTTGAGCCAAACTGAACCACGACTCTTATGCCGGTTTTCACCTCATCATTCAGAAGGTACGGTACACGATAAGTAAATGTACCGCTTATCGGAAGCAGTAAAAGAACATCGGCAAACAGGGTGACTCTTTCCAAAAGGAATTCATTATCACATTATAAAGCGAGAATTCGCGACATTTCAAGCATCTCCTTATTGATATCCTTGTGATGCTTTATGGCATTATCAAATGGCGTATAAACAATTTCTTTATTCACGATACCTGCCATTACACCCCTCTGACCTTGAATTAATCCTCTTACCGAAATGAACCCAAGTGTGCTTGCAAGAACGCGATCAAAGGCGCTGGGCGATCCGCCACGCTGGATATGCCCCAAAATAGTAACGCGGGTATCAAGTTCGGGTACTTTTTCTTTGACCTTTGCAGCAACCTCATAAGCCCCACCAGATTCATCACCTTCGGCAACAATAACGATCCCCGAAGTTTTACTCCTGCGCCAGTCATGTTTTAGCAAACGGGCAAGGTTATCAATGTATGTGGTTGTTTCTGGCACGAGGATAAACTCTGCGCCGCAGGCAATCCCGCTACGAAGGGCAATAAAACCTGCGTCGCGCCCCATCACCTCGATGAAAAAAAGGCGATCATGCGAGGAGGCTGTATCCCGGATTTTGTCGGCAGCCTCAACCACGGTGTTTATAGCAGTATCATACCCAATGGTGGCGTCAGTTCCATAAAGATCGTTGTCAATAGTGCCAGGCAGACCAATTATTGGGAAATCGAATTCCATGTCAAAAAGCGACGCCCCGGTAAAAGTTCCGTTACCTCCAATTACCACCATGGCGTCAATATTATGAGCTTTAAGGTTGTTGTAGGCTTGCAAACGCCCGGTGTATTCCATAAAACGTTTGCTTCGCGCTGTTTTCAGGATTGTGCCACCCCGTTGGATAATATTGGACACCGAACTGCTCGATAATTGTTCAATCTGATCGTCAATAAGCCCTTCATATCCCCTGTAAATGCCGAAAACATCGAGGCCACAAAAGATTGAAGTACGCACAACCGCCCTGATGGCAGCATTCATCCCCGGCGAATCGCCGCCTGAGGTCATTACACCGATTCTGGTTATTTGTGACATGTTTTGTCGTTTTTTGTTTATATAATCGCCTAATGGTTAACTGAAAAAAATCTAATTTATTTCCGAACTTATTTTCAGTACATAACGATACTTCAAATTCCAAACCCTTGCTTTCAAGGCTATTTAAACCATGACTTCCTCTCGTTTCTCCTTTGGAATTTGGAATTTGGAATTTATTAAATTACGCGGCATTACCCCGCTTAGCGTATATATACTGGGTTTTTTCGGGATAAAACCATTAAATTTCAACCAACTTATTTTTAATAGCAAACAACACAAGGTTGAGGGTGTTTTTTGTTTCTGTCTTTTCGAGAAGATTTGAACGATGAGCTTCTATTGTCTTTATACTTCTGCAAAGTTTATCAGCAATTTCACAGGCGTTTAAGCCTTTGCAAAAATATTGGAGAACATCAATCTCCTTTTCCGTTAATTTTACGCCAACACGTACCCAAACATTTGTGACTAACGGTTTTTTTGCGCTATTAATGATAATCTGGCGCAATAACTCATTAGAAAAGTAGCTTTCGCCTTTAATCACTGTTTTAATTGCTTTTTCGAGTTCCTGTTTTCCCGAAGTTTTTAGAACAAACCCGAAAGCTCCGGCAGTGATCATTTCAGTATAATTATCTTTCTCGCTACGCATTGTAAGCGCCAGAATTTTCAGGTCGGGCTTTTTTGCTAATGCTCTTATGGTAGCCTCGACTCCATTCATAACCGGCATTTCAATATCCATTAACACCAAATCAGGGTTAAGCGTTTCCAATAAATTGAGAAATGCCTGACCGTTTTCAGCTTCTGCTATCACCTCTCCCATTTCTTCCTTTTCAATCAGAAGTTTCATGCCTTCCCTAAACAGTGAATGATCATCAACAATTATTATTTTAGTATTACAACCCATAATAGATGTTTACTTAAATTTTAATTCAAATCAATTTCCGGTTTCGTTAACAGGTATATCAATATAAACGTGAATTCCTTTTCCAACGGCGGTTTCAAATTTTAACGTTCCCATAAGGATTTTAATCCTTTGTTCAATATTAAGTAGCCCCAATCCTTTGCTTGTTTGTACTGTTTCCGTCAAATCAAACCCGATGCCGTTATCAATATAGGATAGGTTGATCCTTCTGTTTTCTTTCTCGTAATTAAATACCAGTTGAACGTAAGTTGCTCTGGCGTATTTCAGCGTATTGTTGATTAGTTCAGTTGTAATCCTGAAAAGGTTAATTTCTAAAAAATTATTAAACCTGTCGTTGGAACTGAATGTAAAGTTGATGTTTATTTTTTGGGTTTCATTTAAACTTTGGGTGAAACTTAAAACTGCATCAACAAATCCGAAATCATTTAAAATATGGGGACTTAAACTATAAGCCAACTCACGTGTAGTTTGAATAGCGGTCTCGATATTATAGTTGCCTTTTTCTATAATTATTTTTGCCTTTTCAGTATTACTGGACTCGGCAAGCCACTGGAAGTATAATTTTATTGTTGACAATAATGGTCCCAATCCATCATGTAATTCACGGGAAAAGCGATTACGCTCGCGTTCTTCAACTTCAATTGCGATGGTTAACACTTCGTTTTCAGCTTTTACTTTCTCGGTAATATCGCGGTTCGAAGCTCTTATTCCAAGGTATTTCCCATCAACGTATATTTTTATACAAGTATGACCAATCCAGCGTATTTCGCCACTTTTTGATATTATCCGAAAGTCCGGTTGTTTATTATCTTTTGTTGGAAAGCGTTGAGCAACATGATTTAAAAAGACGCTTAAATCATCCGGGTGAATTATTTTATTAATCAACTCATTATCATCCATAAATTCCTGGACTGTATATCCTGTTATTCTTTCACAGGACGGAGATACATAGTTGTAACTGCCTTCAGCATTAATCCAATATTCCCAATCGTAAGTATAGTTTGCAACAGTACGATATTTTTCTTCAATTTGTTCAAGTTCCTGATACGATTTAAGTAATTCTGATGTCCGCTCTTTTACACGTTCTTCAAGTTTTTCATTAAGTTGATATAGTTCATTCTCCGCTCGCTTGCGTTTGGTTATATCGCTAAATGAGCATACAACCTGTAGAACAGTTCCATCTTTGTTTAACTGAGGTTCGGCATGTACAAGCAACCAAACGCGGTCGCCTTTACCAGGGCGAAAAACGCCCATTACTACATCCCGTATTGGTTGCCGTTTTTCAATTGCAACAGGAACTGGATGAGTTGATCCGGGAAATGGAGAGCCATCTTCATGGATAACATTCCAATCCGGGTCGAACGAAGTCTTGCCCAAAAGCAGGGCTTCATCGAGTCCCAGTAATTCCAGCGCTTTGGGATTAGTTAGCAATATTTCCGCTTTCGGACCTTGTATTATAACTCCAGCCTGAATTCCATATACCAAACGATTAAGATTATCCATGCTATCTTTAAGCGCTTTTTCTTCCTGCCTTCGCTGGGTTATATCCGATGCAGTAACAAAACATTGCTCGCCATTTTCGTTAACAATGCCTGTAAGGTGAACATAAATTGGCTTATTAAATTTGTCTTTCAGCGTTACCTCACATGTTTCTTTAACCTGGTTTTTAAATACATTCACGAGAAAGCTATTAAAGATTTGTTTTGTTTCCTTGGAAACAAAACTGACAAACGGATTGTTTTTTAAAAGTGATCGTTCTTTGCCAACCATTTGCGTTCCACAGAAGTTTAAATCAATGATTTTACCCTCTTTTGTAAGCGTAAAATAGCTTATTGGGGCAAAATCGAATAGTTCATTGAATTTGTCGGCAGCCACTTCTGCCTCTCCCTTTGCAAGCATAAGTTCCTCATTCTGCAATTCCAGTTCTATCTTATGCACTTCCAACTCATTAATGAGTTTTAGCGCTTCCGTTTCCGAAAGCTGCAAAACCATTCTTCCAGGTCTGTTTTTAAAAATTTTTAAGGCTTTTTGTCGAAGGAATCCGGTTTCTGATTTGTAAACTTTTTTCATCTATAATAAGTTATTTATACCAGAGTTCACTAAAATCTGAAATACCTGAATAAATCGAAAATTTTTCATAAACCCAAATATGTTGGCAAAACCTCTCAGATCATTCAAGTCATTAACCTGAATAATTCAGGCTAAATTTTCTAAATAAACTCCAAACAAATTTTCAAACATTTGAAATACTCAAAAATCGTGCTATCTCAGAAATATTTTATCAACTGTAACTATACAGCATAAGCATGAGAAGAGATAAATATTGGTGATAACAAAACAGTCTCAAAATGGGAAATGTTTTCCTAAAATGGTCATTATTATCCTGCAAAAGAATTTCGCTTTTTATACTGCAAGCGAATATAATATTATACTCAAATCGGGATAAAACTTCCGTTTAAAAATTTCAAGTCTCAAATTCCAAGTTCCAAATTAAATGGAAACATGAGAGAGAGAGTCATTATTAAAAAAGACTTGAAAGCAAGGTTTTTGATATTGAAACTTGGAATTTGGGGCTTGGAATGTGCTGTAAGAATGTCACGACTTACCCTGTTTGCAGTATTTAACCGTACAAACATTAGCTTATGACCGATGCAAGTATAAATTGCGGTCAGCTTTTAATTACAGAAAAAAGAAAGGATGGAAATTATCAATTGCAGTCTGTTTCAATTGGCTGAAAAAGAATTATTTTGCGAAAGTCAATCTTACGCTCTCAGCAAGGTCGGAAATTTCAACAACTTTTTGCTGATCAATTTTCTTTCCCGATTCGATGCCATAATTCCCCCAGATGGGTTTCAATTTTTGAATCTCAGCATAAACAGGCTTCATTTTCTCGTCGGCGCTATAGGCTTCAAGAATGGTGAGAAGTTTCATGTGATTATCCTTCTGGTTTGCAACAATTGCCATTATCCTGGCATTATCTTTGGCAACTTCACCCAGAGTGGAGGCAAGATAAATCCCTTCTGAAAAACCTCCGCAGGCAATTAGTACCGCAATACGGGTACGATTATTTTTGGCAAGAAAATCGTTGGTCTGCCCAAAAACCTTGTTGATCAGACTAATCAGGGAATCTTTATTATTATTGAACTTCTTTACCTTTTCGAGTAACGACTGATCGTAAACGCCGGCAATGCCCAGTTCGTCGGCCAGTTTGTTTGTGCATCCCAGAAACTTATTGGTTTCATCGGTGCGGTTATACGTGGCTGAGTAACATAAATCGGCGCTGTAAATTCCGAGATTGAGGGCTTTGCTGATTTCAGTACTGTATTTGTCAACATTGGCGGGTGGATTCGTAATATCGAAAATAAAACCGGCTTTGGCTTTTTCAAGTAACGAGGTTACCTCGAACGGAGTTGGAAATGAGTAAAGCATGTTTTGGGATTCGGGACTTAAAGTCACCTCTTTGGCGATGGTGTCGGCAACTGTGGCATTAGCCTGCTGATCCTGGTTTGATGCATTGTTGCAACCCGAAAGGGCGATTAAGAGAAAGAAGGCTGCGTAGGCAGCGCCCGACTGAATTTTTTTGAATGCTTTCATAAATGTGATTGAGAATTTGTTCGTAAATTTTGGTAACACTCTAATTTCAGGTTTCTGTTAATGAACTATGCGAAATTAAATGTTTTTTTTTAATCCCGGCAATTTTTTTTATAAACAAATCTGGTTTGACAATTTTCTCTATCAGTAATGACGGATTAATACTTTAAGGGTTCCTGGTTTAGCGGCAAATTCAAAAGCATCGCGAATTTGATCAAAATTAAAAGTTTTGGCAATCATCTGTTGCGGATCTACAAGTTTTTGCTTCAGCAGTCTCAGAGCTGGTTCGAATAACCCGCAACGAGACCCAATAATCTCAAATTCGTTTATAACAATCTGGTTCAGGTCAATTTTTTCGCAATTCGCCACAGTCGTTTTCAGTACCAGTTTTCCACGTGGGTGTAAATGTGCCAACGCGAGGTTAATCCCGGACGGGTCGCCGGTAGCCTCAATACAAACTTCTGCCTTGTCAGAATTACTAAGTGTGGAGATTAACCGGGCATAAACTCCCATGTCTGCTGCTTTTTTAACCGTTGATTCACTGCGGGCAAAGACATTAAAAACGCAGCCATTCAACCTGAATACCTGGGCGATAAGTAACCCAAGTTTACCGGCTCCGAAAATGAATACATTTTGGGAAGGCTTGATATGAATTTGCTCAAATATTTCGATTGCGGCTGCAAGCGGTTCAGTAAATACTGCAATCTCCTCAGAAAGGTTGTCAGGTACGACATGCAGATTGCTTTCGGGAAGGACGATATATTCAGCAAAAACTCCGTTGCGTTTAAAAATACCAAGCGTTGAGCGAGATTCACAATGTGTGGGGCGACCTGTAAGGCACAGGTAACAATTTCCGCAGGGACAATTAATTTCACCAACCACCTTTTTGCCAAAATACCTACTCGAAGTTGTAATAACTTCGCCAACAAATTCATGCCCCGGTATTCCATTGAAACCCATATAACCTTTTATAATCTCAAGGTCGGTATTGCAGATGGAAGAGTAAAGTACTCTGATTAAAACTTCATCATTCAATGGCTGAGGTATAGGAACCTCCAAAATTTGCAGTGATTCATTGAATACTAATGCTTTCATAGTTTATACCTTAATAATCTTAGAAAAATCACAGCGTTTCACAAAGAAAAAGCTGAATTTACGAAGTAAAATTGGTTCCAGGTTTAAGGTTGAGTCCACTCCGAAAAGTCATTTTTTTTGCCACATTGCTACAATCATCACGTTATTGCCTCTGACTTTAGACCCCTTCCCCCCGGCCCCCTTCCCCAAAAAGGGAAGGGGGAGTCCCGTGGGAATATGCAATGTCTCTGTTAATCATGGTATTATGCCGATTAGCACGTTACTCCCCTCCCTTTTTGGGGAGGGGTCCAATTAAGGATTATATGACAAATAGCAGTTTATTTATTTTATTGACTTTTCGGAGTGGGCTCAAGGTCTAAGGTTCCAGATTCCAAGAAGGAAAAAAAGAGGCTCTTGGTTTAACAAGCCTTGAAAGCAAGGATTTGGGATTTGAGAATTGGAATCTGGGACTTGGAATTTGAGATCAGAATGTTATAATTTAACCCGATTGCAGAAATTACAGGGGACACGCAAAAGCGGTAAAATGTTAATACTCATCTTCATGAAAGAAAAAGTCCTCTTTGGTAGGATAATCAGGCCAGATGTCTTCGATACGCTCGTAAGATTCACCTTCATCTTCAATTTCTCTCAGGTTTTCGATAACTTCCTGAGGCGCGCCTGATCGGATCGCCCAATCGACCAGCTCTTCCTTGGTAGCAGGCCAGGGAGCATCTTCCAGTTTTGAGGCCAATTCGAGTGTCCAGTACATATTTGTCTAATTAAAATAGTTTTTTTGCAAAAGTAAAAAAAAACAAATCAAAAAAGCAAGTCTTATTACGGGGTCTTGGTAATCCATGGCGTTTCACTGACTCCAAAATCCTTGCCCACTTTTCTCGCCAGCACAAATAAATAATCTGACAAACGATTGATCAGGCGAATTATTATATCCTCAACCGGGCTGATTTGGTTAAGTCGTATCAACGAACGTTCTGCTCTGCGACAAACTGTACGGGCTATGTGACATTGAGAAACCACTGTGTGACCGCCTGGAAGAATGAAGTTTGTAAGTTCGGGAAGTTCTTCATTCATAGCATCAATCTCGTTTTCAAGCAGCTTTATCTCCTTATCGGAAAGAAGCGGCAGTGCATGAGTTTGTTTTTCAGGATCCCTTGCTATCAGTGACAAAAAGATTCTCCTGCATTCTTATGAGAACCGTCTTATAGTGCGAATTTATTTCCTGATCCCTGATAAGTCCAAGAAACGAGTTCAATTCATCCAGATTCCCATAAGCCTCAACACGTTCATGGCATTTGGCGACACGGGTGCCTCCCAACAGGGAAGTCTCACCCTTGTCGCCGCCTTTTGTATAAATTTTAAACTCGCTCACTATTTCGCTATTTACTAATCCTTTCTTTTAACGCCTCAAACTGTGCTTTCATCTCTTTTGGAAGACGTTCGCCAAAGATTTTCTGGTGGTCAGAAATGAGTTCACATTCTTCCAGCCATTCTGATTTGTCAACTTTGAGTATTTCATCCATTTTTTCCGCAACGCCATGCAATCCATCAGTATCTATTGACCCTTTAACCGGAACGAAACCGATGGCAGTTTCAGTGGCGGCTGCCATGCCCTCAACTCGATCAAAGATCCATTTCAATACGCGGATGTTGTCGCCATAACCTGGCCAAAGGAATTTACCATCGGGTCCTTTGCGGAACCAGTTTACATTGAAAATTTTTGGAAGTTTGTCAGGATCAGGGGCGTTTTCGCCAATGTTAACCCAATGTCCGAAATAATCGCCCATGTGATAACCACAAAATGGAAGCATTGCAAATGGATCGCGGCGCACTCCTGCTTTAAGTCCGATGGCGGCGGCAGTAACTTCAGATCCGACAATTGATCCCATGAAAACGCCATGATTCCAATCAAATGCCTCATAAACAAGAGGAACGGTTCCGGGACGCCTTCCGCCAAAAAGAAATGCTGAAATGGGCACGCCTTTAGGATTTTCCCAATCTTTGTCAATTACCGGGCATTGGAGGGCTGGGGCAGTAAATCTTGCATTTGGATGCGCTGCGGGCTTACCATTGTCTTTATTATAGACTTCATTTGTCCATGTAATAGTTCCTTCGGGAATTTCCGATCCGATACCTTCCCACCAGATGTCGCCATCAGGAGTAAGTCCGGTATTTGTAAAAATGGAATTAGCTTTACATGACAGCATTGCATTTGGGTTGGTTTCCATTGATGTAAAAGGAGCCACGCCAAAGAAACCTGCTTCCGGGTTTATGGCATAAAGTCGTCCGTCTTCGCCAAATTTCATCCAGGCGATATCGTCGCCAACTGTTTCAACTTTCCATCCGGGAATAGTAGGAATAAGCATAGCAAGGTTGGTTTTGCCGCAGGCGCTGGGGAAAGCGGCGGCAATGTATCTTTTCACTCCCTGTGGGTTGGTGATACCCATGATGAGCATGTGCTCGGCAAGCCAACCTTCACGGCGAGCCATATTGGAAGCAATACGCAGCGCAAAGCATTTTTTCCCAAGCAGGGCGTTGCCGCCGTAACCGCTTCCGAATGACCAGGTTTCATTGGTGTCGGGAAAATGGGAGATGTATTTCTTTTCAATCGGCGCACAAGGCCATTTAGCATCCTCCTGACCAACCGCCAGCGGGACGCCGACAGAATGTATACAGGGAACAAAATCATCATCGCCAAGAACCTTGAGAACCGCTTCGCCCATCCGGGTCATAATTCTCATATTTACTACTACATAAGGCGAGTCGGTGATCTGAATCCCGATATGGGCAATTTTCGATCCCAGCGGACCCATACTGAAAGGAATCACAAACATAGTTCTGCCTTTCATGCAACCGCGATACATCTCCGTAAGGATCTTTTTCATCTCCGCCGGAGCCATCCAGTTATTCGTGGGACCTGAATCAATTTGCTTTTCAGAGCAAATGTAAGTGCGATTCTCAACCCTTGCCACATCACTCGGATCACTTTGAAAATAGTAACTTCCCGGACGTTTTTCATCATTCAGCTTCACAGCCATTCCGCTCTTAACCATCAAATTTAACAACCGCTGATTTTCAGCTTCCGAACCATCGCAATAATGAATGGCTTCCGGCTGACAAAGTTCAGCCCACTCTTTAACCCACTGTTCAACTTTCCTGCTAATTGTCATATTTTTAATTGTTAATTGTTAATAATTAATTTTCGCTATTTCGCTATTTCGCTACCTCGCTACCTTAAATCTCCCAAAGCCTCTTTAATTCTCCTTGCCGACTCAGTAAGTTTATCGAGGCTTGTTGCATAAGAAAACCTTATGCAATTAGGATCGCCGAAAGCATCGCCTGGTACAAGGGCTACAAAAACCTTGTTGAGCAGGTACATGCACTGTTCGTTGTCATTGTTGATAGTAATTTGTCCGTTGGTTTTCCCGAAATAGTAAGCAATATCGGGAAAAATATAGAATGCGCCATCCGGATGGTTTAGTTTCATGCCCGGTATTTCAGCAAGCAGTTTCAACATGAGGTCACGACGCTCAAGGAAGGCTTGTTGCATAATTTTCAAATCCGGGGTAGAGGACGGCTCGGTGATAAATGCCTTCAAGGCGGCACGCTGTGCGATGGAGGAGGCGCCCGAAGTGAACTGTCCCTGGAGTTTGTCGCAGGCTTTTGCAATAGCGAGTGGCGCTGCAATAAAACCAATCCGCCAACCTGTCATAGCATAACCTTTAGAAACGCCGTTTACCAGCGCCACACGGTCTTTAATAAAATCAAACTGACAAATGCTCTGATGTTTCCCAACGAAATTTATATGCTCGTAAATTTCATCCGCTACAATAGTGATTTCGGGGTACTTAACCAACATTTCAGCAATGCCTTTCAATTCATCACGGGTATAAACCGAGCCTGTTGGATTACACGGCGAACTGTAAATCAATAACTTTGTTTTTGGCGTAATGGCGGCTTCCAGTTGCTGTGGCGTTATCTTGAAATTATTTTGAATGGAGGCGTTGATAAAGACTGCCTTACCTTCAGCAACCTTGATGATCTCCTTGTACGAAACCCAGTAAGGGGCTGGAACCAATACTTCATCACCCGGATTGATCAAGCTTAGCATCACATTGGCAATGGATTGTTTTGCTCCGGTTGATACAACAATCTGATTGCAATCATAATCAAGATTATTATCCCGTTTAAGTTTCGCACAGATTGCTTTCCGGAGATCTTCAAATCCGGCTACGGGTGAGTAGAATGAATAATTCTGATCAATACCCTCCTTTGCTGCATCTTTGATGTAGTCGGGTGTGTTGAAATCGGGTTCGCCGAGGCTGAGGTTGATCACATCGTGTCCTTCTGCTTTCAGTTCGCGGCTCTTGCGCGACATTGCCAGGGTTTCACTTTCAGCCAGATACTGGATTCTGTTAGCAAGTGTTGTCATAATGTAGTGAAAATGAAGTTTTTGAAAAAAAGAACAAATTTAGAAAAATAACCGTTGGAAATTACCCTGAATGTTAAAAAAGAAAAAGATAAAATTAGTACCAGCGTCTCAAATTTCAAATCCTTAAGATAATTATGGGGAAGCGGTTCAGCATGGATGGTTTTTTGGGAAATGGCGATTAGTGGGAATAGTGTCGTTATTAACAGATTTACTTGCTCAAACCAAAAAACCCTGTGAATATTCTTCACAGGGTTTTTTGGTTAAAGACTTTGGAAATCCTTACTCCGGTTTATCCGATGAGTTTAAATGAGATTGTGATTTTATAATGTTCATTAAAGGGAGTTTTGACGCCTTTGCAACAGATTGTTGAAAGTTGCTCCTTTACAATCTTTTCAATATCGGGACTATCGGAAAGAGTATTCTCAACATTGATTTTACCATCGTCATCAACGGTAAAAATCACATCAACCGTACCGGTATACGATTCTCTGACTGCTTGATCCGGATACTTAATTGATTCTTTAATGATTTTATAAACATTGTCGGCAGGGGTTAAAACCGGACTTGCTGCGCTTGCGGAAATTCCTGCAACTAATACAAACATCGTTACGATGCTAAAAAGACGGATAATTTTTGAGGCTTTCATGGTTGTTGAATTTAAGGTTAGTTTATTTTTTTATAATGGACATCTGACGGTTTCCTGATGAAGATGTTACAACAAACAGGAAAATTTAACTTATGTTTAACATCTGAATTATGATGTAAAGATAATATGGATAACGTACTGAAATCAAATAAATTCGGTCATCTGTTTTAAATGCCGGTTGAAGAGTTTCAAAGATCGGTTGACCCGAAAATCAGGTAGGTGAAAGGGGTAAAATATACGGTGAAATGAAGGAAATGTCAGGTGAAAAAATTGGCGCTTTTTATTTGGGTGCGGCTGACATATTCATCTGCTGAATTTTGACCTTATCAGTGGCGGTTAACCCTGAAATAATTTCTATGTTGAGTCCATCTGAAAGTCCGGTTTTTATCAGCCTTTTTGCAAATTTACCAGGGGCTGTTTCCACTTCCACATAAGTTGAATCGCCTTCAAACAAAAGCAATGCCTCTTTAACAGCAAGAACCTTGTTCCGGCGATCGAGAACGATGTCGGCATTGGCGCTGTAACCGGCGCGGATGAACTGTTTCTCCTTCAGTCTTACATCGGCTTTAATTTCAAACTGCACCGCGCCATTTTCGAGAATGCCTTTGGGTGAAATATATTTGAGCGTTGCGTGGAAAGTGTCATTATCAATAGCGCCTATAATAAGAAGAAGATCCATGCCGGGTACAATTTTCCCGACTTCTGTTTCATCAACTTTTCCCTGGAAAATCATATCGCCTACGTCGGCAACAGAGGCAATGGTTGTTCCGGCATTGAAATTATTAGTCTCTATTACTGAACTGCCCACTTTTATTGGAACATCGAGCAACATGCCGTTTATTGTTGAGCGAATCAGAGTATTTGTAGCCTTTCCCGATTTTTTATTCACACCTTCTCTGATCAGTTCGAGGTTGGCTTCGGCGGCGTCAATCTCCTGCCTGGCATTTTTTAAAGCCATTTGTACCTGCTGATATTCAGAAGCTGCAATTACTCCCTGATTGAACAATTTCTCCTGCCGGTCGAAATTCATTTTTGCATCTTCCTGACTGATTTTGGCTTTTTCCAAACGCGCTTCGGCATTGTTAAGATTGACCAAGTCGGGAATGATCCTGACGCGGGCGATGATATCGCCCTGACGAACATTCTTCCCGGCTTCAACAAATACTTCTTCAACAATTCCAGAAACCTGTGGTTTAATCTCAATCTCTTTCCTTGGAATTACCGAGCCGGTTGCCACCGTTTTTTTGATAATATTGGTGATTATTGGCTTTTCTGTTTGAAATACAACCGGTTTTTCCTGCGATTTCCTGTAGAGATAAACTATTGTAAGCACGAATACTGCAAGAATAATGATGAGAACTGTGATCTTGATAATTTTTTTCATGGAAGTATTATATTATTACTAAGTGTTTATTATTCATATCGCAGCGCATCAATTGGTTTTACCGAAACCGCCCTGCGGGCTGGAATCATCCCTGCCAGCGCTCCGCAAACAACAAGAATCGAAAGAGCTGTAACGGCAACCGAAAAATCAATTCCAGGATGGAGAAACATTTCCGTATTGGGACCAGAAGCCCCAAGCGCGTAACTGATCAGTTCGAGCAATCCAACTCCCACAACCAAACCGAAATAGCCTGCAAAGGTTGTCAGAAAAACCGATTCGGTTATAATTTGCGAAATAATATTATATGGAGTAGCTCCTAATGCACGTTGAATTCCGATCTCCTTTGTCCGTTCTTTAACTACCACGAGCATAATGTTGCTTACCCCGATAACGCCTGCCAGCAGCGTTCCTGTTCCAACGATCCACACAAGCAGTCTAATACCGAAAAACAGACCCTGCATCTTGTCATACTCTTTTTTCAGGTTAAAATGACCCACAGCGGATTCGTCTTCGGGAGAAATCGCATGACGTTGCTTTAGCAGTCTGATGGCTTTATCTTCAACAACCGAAACTGGTATTCCATCCCTCGCTGTTACTGAAAAAAAACCAACGGCATTTCCGTAATTATAGGTTTGCTGCAAAGTAGTAAACGGAAGATAAATATTCTGGTTTTCCTGACTTGCCTGTTCGCCAGTTCTTTTGGATGCAAAAACACCGATCACCTTAAAATGAACACCCTGAATCTGGATGTACTGCCCCATTGGATTTTCATCCTTTTTGAATAGAATTTCAACAACCCGCGTCCCAACAACAGCCACCTTTCGTTTTTCCTTGATATCCATTTCATTAATAAACCTTCCATAGATGAAATTCAGCGGATCAATCATGTTAAAAGCCGGGTAATCACCCATGATATTGAAAATGCCCGATTTCAATCCCCTTATTACATTGTTGGTTTGCATGAATCCCCCTGCCTGGATACGAGGAGCGAGATACTTGATTTCAGGTATTGAATTTTGCATCGCAGTGGCGTCGCCATTTTCGAAATTGTAATTTCGTCCGCGCGGAAATCCTTTGTAGGGAACAGTCGTTTGCTGAGTCCAGATGAAAACGCTGTTGGTTGCCATATCCCCGAAATTCTGCGTTACCCCGTTCTGTAATCCGTTGCCCGAACCAAGCATTACAACCAGCATGAAAATACCCCAGAAAACTCCGAATGCGGTCAAAAACGTTCTGAGTTTATTCTTCCTCAGAACGTGATAAATTTCCTGCCAGCGATCAAGGTCAAACATGAAAAAAAGTATTAAGAGTTAAGTGTTAAGTGTTAAGGGGATTGATTATTCGTCTCTTAAAGCCTCAACTGGCTTTACGCGAGCTGCATTCATTGCAGGGAAAAAACCTGCTATCGCTCCTGCCACAATTAGTAAGATTGTTGCTGAAATGGCGATTGAAAAATCAGCTTCAGGGTTTCGGAAAAATTCCGAAGCGGGCATATTCCTTGAAATCAGTTCAAGAAGTCCGACTCCCAGAACCAATCCTATATATCCTGCAAATGAAGTAATGACAATAGCTTCCTGCATTATAAGCGCAATAATCGAACCGGGGGTGGCTCCAAGCGATTTTCTTATGCCGATCTCCTTAGTGCGCTCCCTTACCACAATCATCATAATATTGCCAACACCCACAATGCCTGCAATTATGGTTCCGATTCCGATAATCCAGATAAACAGCCTTATCCCGGCAAACAGAGCTTTAAACTTTTTAACATCCTCGCTTTTATTCCAGACTTCAATAGCCTGCTTATCTTCAATATCAACGGTATGAAGTTTTGAAAGAATTTGTTTAGACTTCTGGATCATAATTTTCGATTCGCCATCTGTGGCGTCGCCTGTTGTAAATGAGATTTGGTTGATAACATTTTCTCCCTGGAAAACCCTTTGTGCTGTAGAAATTGGAATATAAACCCGTTTCTGTTCATTATCGTTGCGACTGTAATCTCTGAAAATTCCAACAACCTGGAAAAGTACTCCGCTAACCTTTATATATTTCCCAATAGGAACGGTATCGTTTCCCTTAAATAAAGTGGATTTCACCTTTTCACCAATCACAGCAACCTTCCGAAATTCAGTAATGTCGAGGTTGTTTAAAAA
>JAPLDO010000182.1 GCA_026391715.1 Bacteroidota bacterium | reverse complement strand
CGGATTTCGCAACGATCTTCTGGTCTTCGACATCATCGGGGCAGACAAAAGCGATATCTCACGGGATGAATTTGTATAATTTCTCGGTATCGTTGTATCCGGCAAGCAGGGGGAATGCGTTTGCGGCGAGGTGCTTGCGGGACTGAGGGCGATCTTCAAGCAATTTCATATTCAAAATTCATTGGTTGAGGAATTTTTTTTGAAGCATTCAACACCTCAATTCCAATGATATTTCCATCTTCGCCGTAATCGAAAATAATTCCAGGTTTCACTTCATCACTGTCCATTATTTGCTTATCAGAAAGACAAATATAAAGGATGTCAACATCTTTGTCGTATTTAACCTTCATAGTACTTTTGAATTTTCGATGTTTTATAAACAGTTACTATAAGATTCGGAATCCGTTCTTCATTAATAAAAACCCTAATCAAATAAACCTTTCCGTTTTCCTCGCGGATAATGGATTGAAAAACGGTTAAATCATCAACGAATGTTTTCTGATCAGGCTTATCTAACACACAATCAACAATTTTCATGTCAATGCTCCTGAATTTCATCTGCTCTATTGAATGATTCGAAAACTGGTAAACCATACATTAAATTCGCTTCACAAAGTTAATAATAAATTCATGGAGGCTCATCAGCTCTTATGCTATCAATTGGAGGAGTTTTTAGTTTACTCAATTCTTCGACATTATCGGGGCAAACAAAAGCAATATCGCATGGGATGAATTTGTATAATTTCTCGGTGTCGCTGTACCCGGCAAGCAGGGGGAATGCGTTTGCGGCGAGGCGTTTGAAAGATTAGGTAATTGCAATTTTGTCCTATCACTATACCCGTCTTCAATGAAGTTATCGGATATTCGAATATCAATATTCTAAATTTGAGTTTGAGTCCACTCCGAAAAGTCTATGAGAAAGGTTTGCAGTCAATTTACCCACCCCCAACCCCTCCCTTGAAAAGGGAGGGGAGAAGCGCTACAAAGCACAACAGCAAGATATACAGTGTATTGCCAAAGCAGAGGCACTCCCTTCCCTACGGGTAGGGAGGGGCTGGTGGTGGGTAGATTCACCTTAAACTACTTTTCGGAGTATGCTCAAATTTGAATACTTATTATTAAATTTGTCCAAATTGTACTATATGTCCCCTACAATCTTAAAATATGGCAAGTACCGTTTCTTCTTCAACAGTCGTGAAGAAACTCGAAAACATGTTCATGTTTCAACTTCTGACGACACAGCCAAAATCTGGCTTGAACCTGCGGTGGCTCTTAGGGATTCATATAATCTATCATCTGGTGAATTAACTGAAGTAATTAAAATCGCGGAGGAACGCAAAAATGAATTCATTACAGAATGGAACCTGCACTTTGGAATTTAGTGTAACAACCATCACTGATCTTGGTTTTTGGATTCTGATTGAGGATACGGAATATTTCGTTCCTTTTGAAGAATATCCTGTTTTCAAAGACGCCACTGTAAAACAGATTCTCAATCTCACTATTATATCACCAGCACAACTCCGTTGGGAAATCCTGGATGTTGATATCGAACTTCAGGCGCTTGAGAACCCGGAAATGTTTCCAATGGTATTCAGATAACCCGATAGCGTCGCCAATATTTTTACATTTACTTTTTACGAAGATGTCTATTTCATATTGGTTTATAGGAAAGTATAGGGCAATCCCTTATATCGGGACAGCTTAGGGCAATATCCCACGGGATGAATTTGCATAACTTTTCGGTATCGTTGTATCCGGCAAGCAGGGGGAATGCGTTTGCGGCGAGGTGTATTTGGGATCAATGAAGCAAGGTCAAAAGTTAAAATGCGAAAGTCAAAAATGCAGGAAAAATGGTTATCTTTGTAAAAACAGATCGAAATGAGTCTTTTAACCCGAATTACAATAGATCCTGCGGTTTGTCACGGTAAACCCTGTATCAGAGGCATGCGATGGCCGGTTGAGGTGGTAATTGATCTTCTTGGCTCGGGTATGACAATTGAACAGATCGTTGAAGATCACCCCGAGCTTGTAAGAGAAGACATATTGGCTTGCCTGAATTATGCAAAATTGTACTTATCAGGTGTTTCTATTAAGGAAGTTGCCTGATGAAATTTCTTTGCGACGTTCATATTTCATTTAAAATCGTTAGTTTTTTAAATCAAACGGGATATTAGGCGATCCATGTTAATAATATTCTTTCCGGTTGTTTCACCCCCGACAGAGCGATCATGGAATATGCAGATGAGAATGACCTGATTCTGATAACCAAAGACGCCGATTTTCAAAACATGTTCCATCTGATGGGCAAACCTAAAAAGTTGATAAAAGTTTCTTTGGGAAATATTGCCACGTCCGAATTGATTGATTCACTGGCGAAGAATCTGAATGATGTTTTGACTTTGTCGCAATTTCCAAGTTTTTTCATTGATATTGGGAAATACAATACCACAGTAATAATTCCTCACTGACAACAGCATCATTAAAGAAAACTGACTATAGTGAAAAGACAACAAGAATTGTAAACAACAGGATGATAATCAAATTCATCGCCGGCTTGATTTTATTGTTACCGTTTATTGGGTTTTCCCAGGGGGAATTCAATAACTGGTACTTTGGGTGGTATCCTCCGATGGGCACAGGCGTCACATTTAATTCGGGATTCCCGGTGACAATACCAAACGGAGTACTGTTAACCGCAGCAACAGATGTAAGTATTTCTGATTCCGTTGGAAGTCTATTGTTTTTTTCCGATGGAGGCGACGTTTATAATAAAAATAAAGTGATAATGCCCAATGGCTTCGGATTGCATGCACATAAAGTCGGTTTCGTACAGCCCGTTGTTGCAACCCCAAAACTTGATGACGATAGTTCATATTATCTTTTTACCGTCGGGCAATTCTCTCCTGTTGGCACGACATATGGTTTGCTTTATTCAATAATAAATATGAGGCTCGATGGAGGATTGGGAGATGTTGATCCGGCATTCAAGAACATTCAGGTAATGGCGGCATCATGGCAGGCTGTAACGGGAACCAGGCATAAGAATAATAAATATACGTGGATTATTACCACTTTTTCCTCGCCGTCATACATTAGATATGCAGCCTTTTTAATTGATAATTCAGGATTATCAACAACGCCTGTTTTCAGTCAAAGCTTTGGAGGAGGTCAAGTTTCACCGCCATATTACTATTATATTGCTCCACAGTCAATAAGGGTATCGCCTGATGGAACCAAACTGGTTGGTTGTTATGAGACAAAACCTGAATTTTGCATTTTCAATTCGCAAACAGGAGCGGTAAATCGCCTGTTTTATATACCTTCTTCGACGGGAACGGTCGCCGCTGAATTTTCAATTGATTCAAAATACTTATATGTTTCCACTATAACTCATTCAGATAGTGGCGCTATATATCAGTATGATGCTACATTACTTGATTCTACTGCATTCATGCGTAGTAAGATAATGATTGATTCAGGACATTTAAGATCTGGAATACAGATGGGGCCTGATTGGAAAATATATGGAACCGTTCTTTTTAAGGACTCTCTTAACGTAATCAATAATCCATCTGTTTATGGTTCCGGCTGTAATTTCCAAAGAAATGCAGTCGTATTGGGCGGTCCTTGCTCTGATGCGCTTCCTCAATTTATTCAAAGGTACAAAGCCTATATCCATTTTACCGGTAATTGCGAGGATAATCCGATTCAATTTTCAGGTGATATTTGGCCGCCACCCGACAGTATCCACTGGAATTTCGGAGATCCGGGATCAGGACTGAACAATTATTCAAACCTGAATAACGCAACTCATACTTATGCGAATGCAGGAACTTATACGGTGGAATTGTTTGTCCGGCACAATGACAACAGAACCGACACCTCCTGGCAAACAATCAACATTTTTCCAAGTCCTCAACCAGCGCTGGGACCAGATAGGACAATCTGTGGAGGTAATTCTACGACATTTGATGCGGGAGCTTGCACTGGTTGCAGTTTTTTGTGGAAAGACCAAAATACCGGGTTCCCGGTTGGAACCACACAAACATTCACAACAAACCAAGCCGGAACTTATATTCTTATTGTAACGAATCCCAATGGATGTGCCGGAACAGATACTGTCCAACTGATAACCACAATAATACCTGCGGTTAACAATGATACTCTGGAAAAGACCATTTGCTCAGGCGCACCAACGAATATTCCATTAACCGGCAATGTTCCCGGAGTTATGTTTCACTGGACAGCTACGCTTACCGCAGGCAATATTTCAGGATTCTCTGCTGATTCCGGACTGGCGATAAACCAAACCCTGATAAATAACGGCGCTACCGCCGCGGTAGTCGCGTATCACATTACCCCGAAGATCGGCGATTGTTCCGGCGCCAATGTTGATTTTCCAGTGACAGTAAATATTGGCGATCCGGTGGATGTATCTATTACTGCTTCCGGCAATACCGTTTGTGCCGGAACGACGGTAACATTTACGGCAACCGCTGTCAATCCCGGCGCCAGTCCGGTTTATCAGTGGAAAGTCAATGGAGCCAATTCCGGTTCTAACGCTCCGACATTTGCCTATTTCCCGGCAAATGGTGATATCGTGAAATGTGTGTTAACCTCATCGAATACTATATGCACTTCCAACAATCCAGCCACTTCTAATTCGATCACCATGGTGGTAAATCCGCTTCTGCCAGTTAGTGTTTCCATATCCTCATCGTCAAACCCGGTTTGCGCCGGAACCCCGGTAAACTTCAATGCAATTCCGATCAATGGCGGGGCAATGCATATTTACCAATGGAAAGTAAACGGAACCAATGAGGGAACCAATAATCCGGTTTTCACCTTTTCGCCGGTAAATGGTGATGTTGTAACCTGTTCGCTGTCATCCTCCGAAACATGCACATCCGGAAATCCAGCCCTATCAAACCCAATCACCATGTTAGTGAATGCAAACTTACCGGCAGGGATAACCATTGCGGCATCAGCAAATCCATTCTGTCCGGGAGCAACAGTTACCTTCACATCCACCGCCATAAATGGCGGGGCAATGCCAACTTATCAGTGGAAAGTAAACTCAATCATTTCAATCCCTTCAATCCTCTCAATCTTAACATACAACCCCGCCAACAGCGACACTGTAAGCTGCATCCTGACCTCCAATCTGAGCTGTATTACCGGCAACCCGGCAACTTCTCCAAAGATCGTCATGAGCGGAACTCTTGCGCCAATTGTCAGCTTCGCCTCATGCTTTGATACTGTCACAACGGTCAATGCCAAGCCTTTCAAACTCAAAGGCGGGCTACCGTTAGGCGGAACCTATTCGGGACCGGGCGTCAATTCCATAACCGGAACCTTCACCCCTTCCATTGCCGGAACAGGATTGAAAACCATAATTTACACCTATACAAACGTTGCCGCCTGTAGCGCCGCCAAATCAAAAACCATCCTTGTATTAGCCAATCCGGCATTTATTTGCGGAAATACTCTCGCCGATATCCGCGATGGTAAATCATACCCAACGGTTCTAATCGGAACCCAATGCTGGATGTCATCAAATCTGGATTTTGGATTTCCTATATCAGATTCAACTCCCCAAACCGACAATTGCA
>JAPLDO010000253.1 GCA_026391715.1 Bacteroidota bacterium | reverse complement strand
ATCGGTGTTATACAGATAATCGCCCACCGGGAACGAGGTAATCAGACCTGAGTAACGTTTCATTACGAAAAGCGCGTCGGTGCCGTTAACGGAGTGGCTGTAGTTAACGTCGGCGGCGGCGAGTTTCATGCCGGTAAGAGGCGTGATCATGGCAAAATGGTTAAGGATAGCGAGCGCATCGGTTGAATTAACCCCGCCCCAGGCAGCCGCCGGTACGATAGTCATCTTATAATTGCCGGAAGCGAATGACGGGAAGGCATACACGCCTGACGCATTGGAAGTGGTAGTTGCAATTGAAGCGGCGCTGAAAGTTTTGATCGCCATTGCGGCATTTTTAATCGGGTTGGCGGAGGTGTTTACATATTTAATGGTTCCGGTCATCACGGTATTGGCAGTCATCAGAGAGGGAACCTGCGCAAACGGACCGAAATTCACTCTGCCTTTGGCTGAGTTTTCCGTTTTATCGAATATCATTAATGATACCAAAGTCGAATCGCCTGTTGCCCAGTAGTTATATCTTGCAATTACATTGGCAGTTGAGTTGTTGTACAAATCGTAAGCGCCGTTATTATAGAAGTTGCAGGTTAACGAATCAGCGTTTCCAATTGTGGCGTTTCCTGTACCGTCAAGGTAAATTCCATTGGCGGCATTATAGGTGAAATTGGAATTTTTAATTGTAAGGGTAGATGATCCTGTGAGTTTAAGTCCGTCGCCTGTTGACTTAGTCAGAGTACAATGGTCAAAAGTGGGTTGGTTGGCATTATCACAAGAAACGTTATAAGACGCGCTTTTTCCAACAACACAGTACTTCAACAAAGATGGAGTGCTATAATAATCGCTCGCATCAACGAAATTAATACCATTCCATCCACCTATTGAATCGTTATAAGGTCCCAGTGTAATAGTACTGTCAACTTTACCTTCTGCCCAGATGCTTCCACCATTATAGGGAGCCGCTCCGAGTTGAATTTTCGTGCCTGGATTAAAAGCCATGGTGACGCCGGGTTGGATGGTCAGTCGCGGTCCCCAGTTATATGCCGACATATTAATATTACTAAGAACATGATACGGAACGTTATCGAAATAAACGGTGCGGTTGTCGGTGTAAGTTCCTCCTGAAAGGGCAATGTAATTGAGTGTATTCAATACATAGCTATTATTTTTGAGGTAGGAATTGCATGTCCAGTCTGTGAATTTTATCGGATATCCTGCATTCAGGGTAAAAAATGTGTTGGTGATTGACGGATTTGATTGGTAAAGAACTATCCCATGTTCTCCGGAATCGCGAATTGTACAGTTTTTAATTGTTGGCTGTGATGAACCTTCAATGAGGATATTCTGGGCATTTCCAAAACGAACTCTGCAATATTCCATAGTAGAAACACCCCCATAGTAGTCATTGGCAGCTTGAAAATAAATACCTTCCCAATCACCCGCTATACCGGAATAGGCTCTGAACACAATCGGACTTGCCACAGTGCCAACTGCATATAATTCACCGCCGTTATAAGGGGCTTCTCCAATCTGTAGTTTTTTTCCTGTTGCAAAATCAAGAAAGATACCCGGTTCCAGCGTTAATCTGGGACTCCAGTTATAAGCGCCAACGATCAGATTGTCTAAAATGTAATAGTAAACATTATCATTGTTCAAGGTTCTGTGATTATTATATGCGCCGCCGGATAACGCTATACGGTTAATTATATTTCCTGTATATGTGTTGCCAGTATGCACGGGGTTGGCAGCAAAATTCATCAGGTATAACGGGTATCTTCCGTTTGTCAGAAACTGGCAGTTCGTAATGCTGCCTGTTCCTCCGCTGTACCTGGCGCCGTCAAGAAAACCATTGCGGATAATAGTGTGGTTGATCAGGGTAGGCTGAGCTGTGTTTTCAGAAAAGTAGTTATAATCGTTACCGTTTTCAATTATGCAATAATCGAGTTGCGACACACCTCCATAGTAATCGCTTGCGTCAACGAAATAAATTCCGTTCCAGCCGCCGGCAATACCGCTGTGGGATGTGAAAGTAATAGCGCTGTCGGATGTTCCAATGGCATACAATTCAGCTCCATTATATGGCGCCGCACCAATCTGTAATTGGGTTCCGGCTATAAACTTTATGGTATTGCCTGGTTCAATGGTAAGCCGGGGCGACCAATTGTAAGCGCCAACTCTGACTGTTCCCAGAATAATATAATCATAAGCGTTAGCATTCCAGCGTTGGTTTGTAGAAACATCTCCTCCATCAATTGCAATTCCATTGTATAAATTGTTAGAAAGAGTAGGTAATCCGGCAGGAATTGAAAAAGAAAAATTTGGCGACGGGTATCTAAGTCCTGATTGATTATTATTGATGATTGTCGGATTAACCGGCGGGGAGCTGAAATTTGGAACTGAAGCAGTAGATGTAAGGTAAACGCCCGCTCCGCCGTTATATGAAATAGAACTTGTGACGAGCGTAGGATTTGAGTTGTTCAGATACAATCCATTTTCGCTATTGCCGCGGATTGTTGAATTCTGGATGTTCAGATGGGCTGAATTCAGGCGGATGCCATTTCCATCGGCATTTCTGATATTACATCGTACCAGCAGGGGTTCGTTTGTTGAATAACAATACAGGTTTGCATTATTGGTTCCAAACCCGGCATTGGCGATTACAGTATAGGTGAAGGATGAGTTCACGCCTGCATCGCTGTTTTCATTGAAATATATTCCATCCCATTTACCGGTTTCACTGTTGAAAGAAAGGAACTTGACAGAGTCGACGGCAGTTCCGTTACATTCCACATGAGCGGCGCCTACGGTAAGCCCTGTTTCGGGTAAGAAAAGAATTGTAGCCCCTGCCTGAAAGGTATGAACGCCTGTTGTAAATGAAATATCAGCGGTTGCCCAATATGGGCTTGCCGCTTTGGTGAACGTCGCAATACCGTCGAGATTACCGAACAACTGGGTTCCCGGCGTTTTCAGTGTCATATCATTGAAAGTGCAGTTGTTGGTGTTTGTACCTGTCATGATTAGGGCGTACTGGATGTACTGTTTGATTGCGGCAGGTTTAATTGGCGAAGCGGTTACCAGCGCCGTCCAGTCTCCCCATATCCCGTCGCTGCCCGCCGTCCGGTATGTTACTTCGAGGTTTGCCGGGCTGGTATATACTTTGGTAAAGGCGAGCGAATCTATTAACCTTTCAGCGCCAAGTTCATAGAATGGATTCGAAACGAATACCCCATGCCAGAGATAATTTGCAGTTAAAACCATGTTGGCAAATCGGCAGTTTACAATTGACGTTCCTGAGAGATTTGTTCCTCCAGTATAGTAAACCTGACCGTTTCCGGTAAATGCCGAGCCATCTTTGGTATAGTCATACATCACATTTGCCGAAGTCAGCCAGGTAAGAGACGCGGCATCCGCATTGGCATAAAATACTTTATCGCTCAAAGTTCCGCCCACGGCGCCTGCCATAACCGAAATAACGCCATTTGTTACAACCGACGAATGGTTGCTGATTGGAAAGGGCAATGCTGTCCCCGTTGACCAGGCTCCGGTTAAACCGTTCAATCCCGGCGTGGAAATAAAGACTGTGTTTGTTTTGTTCCCACTATTGTCATATCCGCCAAGAACATAAAGTTTGCTGTTGTAGGTAACAACGCTATGGCGATTACGCGCTACAGAAAGGTTTGTGCCGGTTGTAAATGCAGAAAGGGTGTTGAGCGCATTCACTTTAGTTACGTAAACAGTATTTAAAGCCGTAGTTTCAACCATTGAACTTGATCCTCCTATCACATAAATATAACCTCTGGAATAGGTAGCTGTGTGTCCCCAAAGATTTACCGGAAGCGTAACGGCAGAAGTCTGCCATGCGCCAATGGAGCCATCGGCATTTAAGGCGGCATAGTAAATGGTATTGAAAACCTGGGATCCGTTGCGACCTCCCATGACATAAATCGTATTTGTGCCAATTACAACCGCAGGATCGCGCAATGCAACTGGCAAAGGATTCAGCGCTGTCCAGCCTGAAATACCTGTCGTCTGGATCGTGGCAACATAAACTGTGTTTACATAAGTAAGGTCATTCCAGCCTCCAACCATGTAAACGTACCTGTCATTCCATGATGCAGTTTTATGACCGGATAAAGTTTGAGGTAAAACGGTTGTCGTGAGCCATGAACCCACATCGCTTGCGCTAAATTGCAAATAAACGTTATCGCTGTTTACTATAACATTGTTTAGAACCCCTTTGTTGAAATCAGCATTAAGGGTTTGAGGAAAGCTTACCTCTGCGCGAAGACCGGATATCCCCAGTAAAAAAAAGAGTAATCCCGAAATCAGGAAGATTCCGGCGCGGTTAATTGCCATAGAAAATAGATGTTTTTTCATGTTTGAAGGTTTTAAGTTGGGTTAGTAATTAAATTTTCAAAAAGATGAATGTTAAATCGGTTTTTCTGTTTCAGGATATTGGGTTCCAGGTGGACTTGCAATTTAAATGTTTAAACCACTCCGAAAAGGCGCCAATTTTGGACTAAAGTTCTGCAACCATCTGTTTATGAATTGCCACGACCTTTAGGTCGTGGCAATTGATGTTTCTGAGCGGATTCAATGTTGATTAACGCGATTATTGCTTCAATATCTTTGTCGTTTGCTGTGAATTCCCATTGATTACCCTTATGAAGTAAACCCCTGATGGCTTCCCGGATAAAGAGAAATCACGGTTTGAAAAAGCATCTGTTTCTGTTTGTAGAATGGGTTCGCCCAAACTTCCATAAACAGTTATATTCGATTTGCCAGGATTCTGGTTTCCATTGAGTTTAATCTTGAAACTCCCGGTTGTCGGATTGGGGTAAACGTTGAAAAGATCGCTATTTTCCCGGATGTTTTCATCTTCCCCAATCGCAGTCGCTACCAACGGCGCAACAGGCTGAGTGCAATACTGAGCGGTGGCGGTAATGTAACCGTTCATGTATCCTCCGGCGTTTACCTTTGCTCCGGGCAGATAGTTGATCTTCAGACCCGCAATCATAGTGGCGCTGCCTCCCGGCATCACAACAAAGATCGTACTGCTGCCGGCAACGGTGATTGTTTGCAAAGCATTGTAGCAATTGGCGACTCCGCTAAGGATGGTAATGCCC
>JAPLDO010000132.1 GCA_026391715.1 Bacteroidota bacterium | reverse complement strand
TGCATTTTGTAATTTATGCCAAAAAAAACTTCAATTTCAAAATTAAGCCCACTCCGAAAAGTAGTTAGAAAAATCAAAATCTGGCTACGAGCCCGGTATATCAGCAACTTGAATTGCCACTACCTTAAGGTAGTGGCAATTGATAACCAGATAGTTACTGGACTTTAGTCCAAATTGTTTCCTTTTCGGAGTATGCTCCACCTTGAACCCTGAACCCTGAACCTTGAACCTTGAACGCGAAGCATTTGAACCTCAAACTACTTTGACCCCACCACATCAAAAAACCAATTAAACCACAATAACCACTAAAACCAAATACTATGAAAAACAAATTACTGTTTACACGCAGCCTTGCCTTGGTTGCTATTATTGTTTTGATGATGATGCCGGGAAGGGGATGGGGGCAACAAGTTATTGGATCATTTCCTGTAATGGATGGAGGATATGAAAATCAAACTGGAACGTTAGGAAATTCACTTTCTGCGACAGTCTGGAGTAGGCAATCCGGAACAGGAAGTACTATTAACAACAGTGGGGGAAGAAGCGTCCCAAAATACGTTTCAGCAACGGTTGCCGCAGCAAACAGATTACTGCAATCACCTCAGGACGCAACAGCTGCAAATGGACCTGCAGCATCTACTGCTTATTTAGTTCAATTTTATTATAAATCAACTGCAAATTTTATAATTTTTCAAATTGGTGTCACAACCAATGGTACCACTAACCCAACATACTCAACAGGCGTGACTTTAACTAGTACTGCTGGCGTATGGACTAAATATACAGGAACTGTTACAACACCAGGAATTGCTCCAACAACGGCAGGTATTGGAATTATCAGAGGGGGTACTTCTGCAAGTGGTGGGCCAATTGATGTTGATGATTTTGTAATTTATGCAGGTTCATCAGCTGATATTACTGCTCCAAATTCACCCGGAATAGTAACAGTAGATGGCGCTACCCTAACTTCGCTTAACATAGGCTGGGTTGCAGCTACTGGTGGTGTTGACGGTGGTGGTTATGTAGTTGTGCGTTATGCAACAAACCCAAACTCTGATAATAATCCCAACCAAAACGGTATTTATGCTGTTGGGAATACAACAATAAATGGAACTGGTGGTTTAACAGGAACAATACGATATATTGGAACAGGAACTTCGTTTACTGATAATTCGGGATTATCGTCAGGTACACAATATTGGTATAAGGTGTACACAGTTGACAAAGCTTTTAATTATTCAACCTCATCAATGTAAATATCACAGCAACAGGCGGAGTTAACCCCGGCACAAGAGGTGTTTGCTGGGTGCTATATTCATCTGTTTCTGATCCAACTATTAGTGATTACATAGTCCAGGAAACTGGGGGATCATTCGGGACAGGCGCTTATACTGAAAGTATGACCACCAACCTATCTGTAGAAACAAGATACAAATTAAAAGCATTTGCTACAAATACTGTTGGCACCGGATATGGTTCCCTTGTTAATTTCTGGACTTTATCTGCCGAGCCTTTAACACATTCAACAACATTTACCAATTCTGTAATTTCACAAACCCAGATAAACCTTTCATTTGATGCAGCTAGTACAATTACAAATGCCGATGGTTACATTATCCTTCAAAAAACCGGTTCTGCGCCAACAGGCACGCCCACTGATGGCAATGCTTATTCTGTTGGCAATACGATTGTAGACGCTACAGTCGCAGCTATAATAACCAATCCTGCGTCAATATCCACGAGCATTACAGGACTAACAGCCGGAACTCATTACTATTTTACAATTATGCCCTATAATTACAACGGCTCGAATAACGAAACTTACAACTATAAAACCGATGGCTCAGTCCCCGGCACAAATGGGACTACGAGTCCTCCCAATGATGCTGATTCATATGTTAGCGCTCCCACAACACAGGCTAATCCGGTTACAATTTCATCTTTAGCTGATACTGATCCTGAATCGGTGGAGGTGTTTAAGTTTAAAATAAATGATGTAGGTACTGATGGTCTAATGACTAAAGTGACTCAGGTTTCCATTTCAGCAGGAACAAACAATAATGCCGTTTGGTCTTCAACAATACAAGGGGCAAAACTTTCCATTGACGGAGGCAGTACGTTTGTTACAACAGGAAGCGCTACAATAGGTACATCTTCCGTTGTATTTCCAATCTCGGTTGGAAATCTGAATATTACAAATGGAAGTAATGCTACCGTATCATTATTTATATATTTGAAATCTTCGGGGTTAACAGATAAGCAGGTTCTTGAATTTAATATTCCGACAACTTCCCATGGGTTTACAGCAGATGCAACAGGTTCAACGTTTTTAACTACGTTTGCTACGGCTACAACTTCAAATCAAATTTCAATTGATGTAACAGGAACAAAATTCAATTTCGCCACACAACCTTCCAACACAACAGTCAATACAAACTTTTCCACGGCAGTTGAAGCTGTGGATGCCAACAACAACCGCGACCTTGAAGCTACCACAAGCGTAACGCTGGGGGCTTCGGCTGGAACGCTTTCATCAGTAACAGGCTTAACAAAAAGTCTTGTTGCCGGATTATTTTCATGGACTGATTTACAAAATAATACTGCCGGAACAGGAGTAACACTTTCCGCAACCGGAACGCTTACAACGGCGAATAGCAATTCTTTCAGGATACTTTCAGCAATTCCCACAACCCAGGCTTCAGCTATTGTGTTTAGCAATGTGGGGATGACAACAATGACTGTAAGTTGGACAAATGGCAATGGGGCTAACAGAATATTGGTTGGCAAAGCAACGGGAACACCCGGAACCCCAACAAACGGCACATCCTACACTGCCAGTACTGTTTTTGGCAGTGGCGGAACATTTGGTGCCAACGAGTATGTTTTATACAATGGTTTCGGAAGTACTGTGGATATAACGGGTTTGACAGGAAGCACTACCTATACTTTTAAGGTTTTTGAATTTAACGGGAGTTCCGGCACCGAGAATTATATTACAACCAGTAATGCAACCAGTCAGGCAACTACAGGTTTGACTTACTATTCAAATGGAAGCGGCGATCCTGCAACTTTGACTAATTGGAAAACCAACCGCGATGGCACAGGAACAAGTCCGGCAAACTTCGTGTCAGGCGAAACTTTTACAATCGAAAGCCCGGATAATATGACTACCACAGCAACATGGGCTATCAGCGGCACAAATTCTAAATTGCATATCGAAAATGGAGGGACACTTACAGCCAATCATGCCATAACCTTGACCGCAGCGACTACTTTTCAGATTGATAATCTCGGAACTTATATTCACAACAATATAAGTGCGTTTGGAACAACAATATTTCAAGGAACGGAATCTTTTGCATCAAATAGCACTGTTGAGTTTAAAGATTGGAATTCCACAGGACCTAGTGTTTCTGCATGGGGTAATGTGAAATTTAATGCTACTGGCGCAGTCGCTGGATCTATGCAATTATCTGGCAATATGACAGTAATAAACGGTAATCTTGAAATAATTGCTACAGGTTCAACACCACGAGACATACGGTTTGCTACGACTCAAGCACCAACAATTACTATAAGTGGTTATTTTACCCAAAATGCAGGAACTGTTAATTTGGCTACAACTTCTGGGATAACCGTTTTTAATGTTGCTGGAAATTTTGCTGTCAATGGAGGAACATTTACCAGTACGTCAACTGGATCAAAAGTTGTTTTTAATGGTTCAGGCGTACAAAATTTTATGAATGCCGGAACGATCAGCATAGTTAATTTTGAAGTGGGAAGTACTTCGACATTGAATATGGGAACACAGGTTTTACCTGGTGGTTCTTTTACCTTGCCTTCAGGCGCAACATTAAAAACCGCCCATACTTCCGGCATTAATGGTTCAATAACATCACCAGCACCAGCACTAAATACAGGAGCAAATTACGATTTTAATGGCGCTTCATCTCAGGTAACCGGAGCATTATTGCCCGCCACCATCAACAACCTCACAATAGACAATGCCGCCGGCGTAACTCTTAGCAATGCTGCCCTCACAGTAAGCGGCACCATGACAATAAACTCCGGTAAATTGTTTACGCTGGGAAGCAGCAAACAACTCACGGTCTCCGGCGCCCTCACTAATTCCGCCACAGAATCCGGCTTAGTTATCGAATCCGGCGGCTCGTTGATACATAATTCTGCTAATGTGCCTGCCACCGTAAAAAGAGAGATTCCGAAAGACAACACCTGGCATTTCCTCTCTTCCCCAGTTTCTGCACAAGCAATTTGCGATGGCAACTATGCGCCGACAACCGGAAATTTTACTGACATCATTGGCGCTACATACGATTTCTTCAAATGGAGCGAACCGACAGTTGCAGAAAGTAAAAACTGGCTAAACCTCAAAAACACCGACTGGACATTAAATACTACCGATTTTGGGGCAACTCCCCAATTTACCCCAAAAACAGGCTACCTTGTTGCTTACAACGGCACTTTTGCCGGAAGCGCCACAAAATCCTTTGCAGGAAGCCTCAATACAGGCGATCAGTCGTTCGCATTGACAACTGGCGGAAATACCTGGAATCTGATCGGAAACCCCTTCCCATCGGCAATTGATTGGGATGCTGTTACAAAGACAGTGTTGGCCGATGGCTATTACAACATCTACAACGAAGCAAAATCGGGAGGAGCAGGATATGAATCATATCTCGATGTAACCCATAAGACTGCAGGCGCCAATGGAAAGATCGCAGCTACTCAGGGCTTTTTTGTGAAAGCTGCGAGTACTCCGCTCGACATACCCAATACGGCTCGCGTACATGATAACAACTGGTTAAAAAGCAGTGAATCCAACCCGGTCAATCAATTGAAACTAAAATTGGGCAATGCTGTAAATTATGATGAGGCTTTAATCATTTTTGAGGCTAACGGGAGCCTGAACAAAGGTTGGTATGACGCCAGCAAGTTGTTTAGCATGAATGTTGAAGTTCCTCAGGTTTATACAATGAAGGATAATGGTAGAATTTGTATTAACTCTCTGCCTGCAACAAACGATCCCATTACAGTTCCGGTTGGTATGTTAATTCCATCAGATGGGAATTACACATTAGATTTATCAGGCATTGAAAGCTTCTCATCGCGCCCGGGAATAATTTTGGAAGACCTCAAAACCAATACCACTCAAAACATGGTTCAAACCCCTGTTTATTCATTTAGCGCGTCAAAAACCGATGACCCAAAACGTTTCCTGCTTCATTTTGCTTTAGCTATCGGAATCAACGACAAAACAACAAGTCAGCCTTTCCATGTTATCGCCTCTGATAATTCCCTGTTTATTGTGGACAATACCGGCAATAATAAAGGCGAAGTTTCCATCTACAACATGATGGGTCAGCTCATCCTCCGCAAACCGCTTAGCGAAAACCCGCTCACCCGCCTGAATTTCGACGGGGTTACCGGATATTACATCGTGAAGGTGATTACGCAAAATAATCTCTTTACATGTAAAGTGTTTTTTAATTAACCCCAATTTGAAAAATCAGCGATATATAAACATTTAAAATAAGCCTTATGAATAAGTTAAATATCAGAATCCGGTTTTTTCTCAGCGCATTATGCTTTTTCGCTCTGTCTCAGGTTGCAATAGCTTCCGATCCTTTAGAACCTCCTCCTCCTCCGGGCGGTCATGGAAGCAACGGAAACCAGAACCCACTTGGCGCCCCCATTGACGGCGGTCTTACAATCTTCCTCGCTTTTGCGGCGGCATATTCGGGCAGGGAGTGGTACAAAGGAAAAAGAGAGAAGTTGAACGAGGTGGAATAACCGCTTTAAGACAAAAATTTCAGGTTCCAGGTTTCAAGTTCCAAGTTGCTAATCTTAAGAAAAAAGCGTGAGAGAGTCAATATTTCCAAAGCCTTGGAAGCAAGGTTTTGGAATTTGAAACCTGAGTCCACTGAGAAAAGTAGTTAGAAAAATAATAATTTGGCTAAAGCCGGGAATGTCAGCAACTTGAA
>JAPLDO010000251.1 GCA_026391715.1 Bacteroidota bacterium | reverse complement strand
TATTTTTCGAAGGATTAACCATGAATCCAAGGTATTCGGTATTGAGATAAGGTTGCGTAATCAGATTGATCTCTGACTGATATTTTCGCTGCAACTTCCCCTCACGGGTTAAAAGTTCATCCTTATATGTCGGATCTATACCTGAAATGAAATCAAGCTTTCCTTTCACAAAATCGAGAAACGCTGTCTGTTTATCAGGGATAAAAGTGATAGCAACTGCATCGAGAAAAGGCAATTTCTTATCTCCCTCTTTTTCAAAATAGTTCTGATTTTTTACAAGAACAAGCTTTACTCCCTCCTGCCACATTTTAAACCGAAATGGACCTGTTCCAACGGGATTACTTCTAAATTCGTTTCCATAAAAATCAATCGCATCATGAGGAATCACTGAACAGTATTGCATGCTGAGCAAACCAAGGAATGGTGGAAATGGTTGAGAAAGTCGGATAAGGAGGGTAGAATCATTAATGGCTTCAAAGGCTGGTATGTCGCCTGATTTTTCAATAAAATTAAAAACCCAGGCGCCGGGAGATGCAACTTCAGGGTCAACGAGTCGGTTGAACGAAAAAACAAAATCCCGCGCAGTTACTTTCCTTCCTTTGCCTTGTGGAAAAGCAGGATTGTCGTGAAAATAAACATCGTTCCTCAAATAAAACAAATATTCAGCTCCGGCAGAAGAAATTTCCCATGATTTTGCAATAGAGGGACGAATTTGTAAATGATCATCCAGTTGAACAAGTCCATTAAACAATTGGTTTGTTGCCCATATAATCGTTTGATCGCGGGCAAACGCCGGATCGAGAGTGGTAATGTTTGCCGCCTCATTATAGCGGAAAACTGTTTTACCAGCTTGTTTATCACGCTCAGCGCATGAAAACAATAGGAGGGCGAAGAAAATGATAAAATTATGTCTCATGGTATTCTTCGCAAAATTATCAGTTTTTCGATCAAATTCAATTCTATTCAGGCTTTATAAAAATGATTAATTTTGTAACCAACCATTTCCAAAACCAAAACTTTATGACACGTTTTAATACACTTCTGTTCTCTTTCCTCTTTATTTGCCTTATTTCCAGCGCTCAGAATTTAACGCACATGTCGGGTTCGGCATATTGTTCCATGAAAAAATCCTCGGGGAAAACGATGATGGCAAAGCCATTTAATTCAAACGCTGTTCTTCCTCATTCCTATGATGTACTCAAATATAAGCTTGATCTCGATCTTTACAACTGCTACAGTCCCCCCTACCCTAAAAGTTTCAGCGGTTCGGTAGTCATTGATTTCAGAATTGACTCCTCACTGAACTCAATAGCTCTCAATGCCGAAAACTTTTCTTTAGTAATTGATTCAGTGAAATTTGATGGGACATCTTTTGTTCATGCTAATGATATTCTTACAATTCAACTTAATGGAACCTACTCTCCCGGTGAAACTGCATCTGTCAAAATTTTTTATCGTCATCAAAACGTGGTGGATAACGCTTTCTACGTCAACAGCGGCTTTGTTTTTACCGACTGTGAGCCGGAGGGCGCCCGCCGGTGGTTTCCATGCTGGGACAAACCATCCGATAAAGCCTTACTCGATCTTACGGCGAAGGTTAAAAGTACAGTAAAGCTTGGTTCCAACGGTCGACTTGCCGACTCAACCATATTTGGCGATGTTCTCACATATCATTGGATTTCGGATCAGCAGGTTGCTACTTACCTAATGGTGATGACCTCGAAGGTAAATTATCAACTGAACATTTCATACTGGCATAAATTGAGCGCTCCGGCTGACAGCATCCCATTGCGTTTCTATTTTAACGCCGGTGAAAATCCTACTCCTGTAAGCTCTATCATGCCTGCAATGACCGACTGGTTTTCAGAAAACTTTATTGAACATCCCTTTGATAAAAATGGATTTGCCACATTAAATGCTGACTTCGCCTGGGGTGGAATGGAAAACCAAACGCTGACAAGTATTTGCCCTGGATGCTGGGACGAAGGACTGGCAGCCCATGAATTTGCTCATCAGTGGTTCGGGGATATGATCACCTGTGCTACCTGGGCGGATATCTGGCTCAATGAAGGCTTTGCCACCTGGTCTGAACCTTTCTGGTACGAAAGTTATGGCGGTTACTCTGCCTATAAAGCGGCTATCAATAGCTATGCAAACACCTACTTGTCGCAGAATCCAGGCTGGGCAATTTCAGAACCTTCATGGGCGGTGACAACTCCTTCTGTAAATGTGCTGTTTAACTATGCCATCACCTATACCAAAGGGGCGTGCGTTCTTCATCAATTGCGCTATGTACTCGGAGATTCCTTGTTCTTTGCAACATTAAAATCCTATTGCGCTGATACCAATCTGAAGTTTAAATCTGCAACTATTCCCGATTTTATTGGTAAGGTAAACGCTGTTACCGGAGATGATTACACCTGGTTTTTTGATGAATGGATCTATCAGCCCAACCATCCTGTTTACCAGAATACCTATAACTTCGAGTCACTTGGAAATAACCAATGGAAAGTGAATTTCTTTATGAAGCAGATTCAAACCAATGCTTCTTTCTTTAAAATGCCCGTTGAAGTTATGGTTCGGTTTTCCGATGGAACTGATACTACATACCGTGTTATAAATGATGTTAATTATCAGGGTTTTTCATGGACAGTTGATAAACGCCCGGTAACTCTGGTATTTGATCCCGACAAGCAGATTGTCCTGAAAGCAGGTGGCACAGTGGTTGGAACCGATTTTACGGAATCTGTTGAAAACAAAACGTTTTTGTTTCAGAATACACCAAATCCGGCAACAAATGTGACCATGATTTCCTATTATCTGCCCAAATCATCCCATGTTCGTCTTGAACTCAATAATTTAAATGGAAACACAGTCGGGACGCTTGTTAACGAATTCCAAAAAATGGGGAAACATGAGGTTTCTGTTGATTGCAAGAATCTTCTTCCGGGATCATATATATACACAATCACAACAGGCGAACAGGTGCATCATAAAAAAATGGTAATTGTAAAATAATTAAATGAGAGCGCTTTTTATTGTAGCCATACTGACAATTTCGGCAGTAATTAGATTGCCGGTTAATGCAGCCAATCTATTCCTCCCTCCTGCCGATACTGCTCATTTCTACACGAAGCACAGTTATGACGTTTTAAAATACAATTTGAAAGTTGATTTGTATCAATGTTTTGTATTACCCTATCCAAGATCGTTTTCAGCGGAGCAGATCATTACTTTGAAGGTAGATTCAAGTCTGAATCAGATTAAACTCAATGCCATCAGCAGTTCCATTGATATTGATTCTGTCAGCCTGGCGGGGGTTTCATTCATCCATAAATCTGATACCATATATATTAATCTTGACCGGAGCTATAAACCGGGTGAAATTCTTAATGTTCAGATTTACTATCGTCATAAAAACGTTAATGACAAAGGGTTCTATGCTTACTATGGAACGGTATTTACCGACTCTCCGCCGGAAGGAGCTCGTAAATGGATGCCATGCTGGGATCGACCTTCGGATAAGGCAACATGGGAGCTGACAGCTTCGGTTAAATCGCCTGCCCAACTTGGCAGTACGGGACTAATGGTTGAACCTCCAATAGTTACCGGTGATACTACTACCTACCACTGGAAGTCGGATATGCAGGTTTCGACCTACCTGATTACATTTTCCTCGAAAATTAATTTTGAAACCTTACAAAAATTCTATCCGAAATTTTCTAATCCATCCGACAGTATTCCCATCTTAATCTATCATAAACCCGGGGAGAATGTCGCATTGATAGATAGTTCCATTATTCCTTTAACTGATTTTTTCGCATCAAAATTCGGTGATTATCCTTTTGAGAAAATTGGTTTTGCCACACTAAACACCATTTTCCCCTGGGGTGGAATGGAAAATCAAAGCCTGGTTAGTTTACAGCCAAATGGATACTCAGATTTAAATCTCATTGCCCACGAGCATTCACATCAATGGTTTGGCGATATGATTACTTGCGGAACATGGGCAGATATTTGGCTGAATGAGGGTTTTGGCACATATTGTCAGAATCTGTGGGTAGAACACAATGAGGGTTTTAATGCGTACAAATCAGGTATGAACAACCTGGCAAACTATTACCTTGCGTCAAATCCCGGCTGGCCCCTGTATCATCCTGAATGGGCAATTAGTACGCCTTCCAGCAATTACCTATACAACCAGGCAATTTCGTATAACAAGGGTGCATGTGTACTTTTCCAACTCAGATATGTGATGGGGGATTCTTTATTTTTCAAGGCAATGCGCGATTATGCCTCTGACCCAAACCTGATGTATAAAAATGCTTTTACAGAAGATTTTGTGAATATTGTCAACAAGACAGCCGGTAAAGATTTGACATGGTTTTTTGATGAATGGGTTTACGGAGCAAATCACCCTGAATATTCAAATACATTTCAGGTTGACAGTGTTGGCGCAGGTTTATGGAAAACTGTTCTGATCGTCAATCAAA
>JAPLDO010000120.1 GCA_026391715.1 Bacteroidota bacterium | reverse complement strand
TTCCGCATCGGTCGGGGAACGGGGTGCCGGGGGTGTCGTATTTGGAAGATTTACGGGTTCGCTGGTTTTAGACTGGGATCTCGTACAGCCTGCGGCAAGGAGCAGGCAGGTTCTGAGGACAAGCGAGAGAAAACCGTATACACGGAGATTCATGAGCAGGGATTATTATTCCCGCGATATCAAGGTTATGAAAAGTGGTTCTGGTGAATCTTCGAGACGTTCATATTTTCTTAAAAAGATTCATCGCCAGAACCAAGATCTGCGTTTCGCTCTTTTGAAAAGTGATATCAGAAGTGAGGGGTAGCAAAATGCGAGATCGAACCCGCTACGCCGGTGTCGATGAGGGTGATCGTCTCGCCAAAGACGAGATACGAGTACGCGAAGCGGTCGAGGGCGATACCGGGCGCTGCCGGCACCCTGAACGGGAGCCTGAGCGCGTGGATAGCGGGGGCGATCTGCATAGTGAGTAGCTTCTTGTTTTGTACAGGAATATTGGATTCTGGGCCTCAGAATCATGTAAAAAGGATAGGGGGACTTTATTGGAGTCTAATTCCCCGTATAGTACATTGACGGGGATGATTGCGTATCGAGCAAAATCTCCCCAAGAACTCTAATCTCATCGTATTCAGTTATATCAGCATCAGTCATCATTAAATCAGGTTCAATTGATAACCGATCTACTTCCTTAAAAATTATAGATATGTTGCATTTCTCACTCGGCGTGTTCATCTCATACCACCTTCTTCTTTGTTTGTGATTCTATCTGTCCCCTTAATTTACTTATGTCAATTTGTTTTTTACAGGTTGGACAGATAAATACATTATCCTTTGGAAAGGGAACCGATCCATTTTGTAATGCGATCCCTTCCNAAGCTTTGTTTTTGTCTTACAATCCATGCATTCCAATTCAAGAATCGCAGAATCAATAGCCTGTGACGGGATTGGAACACCTTGTGGAACTGCAAATCTGTAGAGCTGGGAAGTCGGGGTTTCGTAGATCTTATAAATAGAAGTCATATCGAAAGACATTCTTAAAAGGGTGTAATAGCGATGTATTGCTTGAGCCAGTTCAACATTCTTACTGAAGTCTGTAATATTGAGCCTCATCGCAGTGAGATCATCAATCGTAATTGATCTCCCATGAGTCTTCCAAAAATTATGATCACATAATGTTTCTGCAATTACTTTAGCACGTTCTTTTTTTTCGGCGTCAGTAACTGGCAATCCCGTGCTTGAATGCTTATCCCATAATTTGAATTTATACGTTGAAAGCCAATCCGTGACTAATTCTTTCGAAAAGGCTAATGCATTTTCACATTCCTGAATTTCACCTGGTGATAGCAGTTGGAGCATCGGCACATATGCGCGATTTAACGTCCCTGACGATGTTACTTCATCTTTTATTATTTCAAGCCCCTCTAGAAAAGCATGTGCTGAATAAATCTTATTGTTTTGAGAAAGCTGAGCAAAATTTCATCAGCTGACATAGCCATTATTGTGCCCGCACTCTTTGCATAACCTGGAATAATTATCCCAACTTCAGAAAACCTGCTACGTACGTGATGTACAAGGTCTTCCACAACCTCTGCGGACCCGCCAGGTGTTTCTAAAATTATATCTATTTTCTTTCCGCTCAGATTGCTAATTTGGTCAAAGAAATGAATTCTATCATCATAATTTATCGAAATAGGTGCCTGCTTTGTTAGAGCAGCTGCAAATGTGAGAACCGCCCGCCCCCCACGCAGTTTTGATATTTCTGCGAGTTGCTCTTTTCTTTTGCTAACCACAGTAGGATAATCTAATTTTTGGTCTATATACTCCGTAAAAATTCCCATGTCAATCCAGCCTTTATATAAAGTAGAGGATAGCGTCATCAGTAAAAAATCATTTCTATATGATCCTTTTTTTATTAGAGAGCCACGTCCAGCCAGTCACTGATCAGCGTCTTCATTACTATGAATTTTTTAATTTTACCGCATTGGGTATGAGATAGAGGTTGAACATTCAGGGTTAACTTTATTAATCCTAATAACCTAATAACTATGTATAATGCCCAAAAAGATCGTCAGTTTCGCAATGTCAGAAGAAGTCGTTAATGAGATCGATCAGACATCCAAAGCTTTGGGCATGAGCCGAAGTGAGTACGTAGAAACCATGTTGAAAAAGGGTTTTCATTTCACTTCAGATGAGAAAGAAGCGGTTCAGGAAATAACAACGCTTCAAGGACAGATAATGTTTTTTTCAGATATTTAAAATTTACTTTCAATAGCTATTTTTAGTATATGAACTTGTCGTAATAAGTTCAATGTTTGCGAACCTGTTCATCAACCCATTTATTCAGCTCTTCTGGCTCTTGGTTCTTGTATTGTTTGCTGAGATTTTTATGTTCTTTGTCACAAGGACACTTTTTAACAATCTTATAATGGCATTACGTCATAAAGGACTCCCACATCCAATACCAGATGAGATAAAACAACTTTCTGAACAAATGGGCGTTAAACTCAAAGAGTTTAGAGTGGCAGAACGGTTTGATAACGCATACACAAATGGTAACGATGTAGTAATTGGGGATCTTTTACTTCAAGGTCTTAAAAAGGATGAACTTTTGGCGGTAATTGCACATGAGTTTGCACATATAAAAGAAAACCACCTGCCAATCAGGTTTGTCTCAATAATACCTCTTTTCTTGATTGCAAATGCATCCTTCAATCATCTGCCATCCCTCCTACAAAGTATCGCAGCACTCGCTTATCTTATGGTTGTGATGATTCCTTTCAATTGGTATCTTGAGATACGAGCAGATAGATTAGCCTCTAAATATGTTGATGCATCTCACTTGAGTTCTGCTTTAACGGTACTCAATGGTGGGAGAGATCTAAAAGAAGGTTCTGAATCACACCCTCCGATAAGAACAAGAATCCAGCTATTAGCAAAAAATCAATAACTCATTTTTACTATTATTTTTAAATAACACATAATCAACTGAAAAAAATTAAAAAATTACATTCGGTAGTGTCTCTATAGGTAGTGTCTCTATAATGCTGTAAATTCAGCACCTGTATCCAAAGAAATCATCTCACCTTTCACAGAAAGATACCGGTTACCTGTGATTCAGTCCTCCCACCATAATCTCCAAGGGGAGGCCCCACCCCCTCCCCCA
>JAPLDO010000206.1 GCA_026391715.1 Bacteroidota bacterium | reverse complement strand
AATGCTTTGGATTTACCCTGTGGGAAAAGCATTTCAATTGGAATACTGCTCTTTAGGAGAGCAGTATTGGTTTGAGCATTTGCGAAATTGATAACAGTAATAAATGCGAGGATACCAATTAATATTCTTGTTTCCCTTTTCATCTGACATTAATTTGATTTTCCTATTCTTTTATTAACTTTTTCACCTCAAAGGTATTGCCATTTTGAAGTTTTACCAAATAAACCCCGGTTGCAAGGTTGGGGGTATTAAAAACGGTTGTTTCAATAAAACTGCCGGTTTGCACGATTTGACCGAAAGAATTTAAAAGTTCAAAGCTAACGTTTTCCCTGTTTCCTTTTATTTCAATCGTAAATTCATTGGAAATGGGGTTAGGATAAACATTAAACAGATGATTGTCTTTGTTTTCGTTGATTCCGGTTGAAGATCCACTTCTTACCAAACGGACATAATTGTATATCCTGACGGCATCGCATTGGGGAGCATTAGGATTGTAATATCCATTTCCATTATGTGTGTATCCCGAAAAGCTTCTGGGTTTAGGATCGCTTCGCTGACATCCTGCCCCATGTATATCAGTCCATCCTAAACCGGTAAAATAGCCCATCGCTCTTCCGAAGCATACATAAGTGGCGCTTGCTCCGTTTGTCAGCGATGTCAAAGAAAAAGTTGTGGCGCTCCAGTACCAGGGATAATCTGCCGCGCCTCCTTCATTCACAATCTGGGTGCAGTTGAATATTGGGTTTATTGCTGCCGAACCGGTTGTTGCAGAAGAACGGGTATAGTCAATTATACTTTGCAATTCTTTGGTATCGGGTAATCGCCAATCCGAATATCCTGCAAAGGTGAAATTTTCCGCATAACTCAATGCCTCCTTCCATAAAACACCTGTCCCGTTATCATTTTGCATCCACATCAAACCAGTAGCGTTATCGGTAATTGTTCCGTTTCCGTTGTCAACGAATTGATTTGTTCCATACGCTGCATTGCCGCGAACATATAATACATAGAAATGCTTTGCTGTTCCGCATTCCGGAACAGTGTAAGTAGTTGGATATCCCTTAATTCGCCCATCTATAAAATTGAACCCAAACACAGTTTCCAGTCCGCCAAATGTCGTGCTGACATATAACATAGAGGAAACAATCTGACCGTCAATAATCCTTTCAGTTCCGAGGCTGCCGTGTGCCAGTGAGTTCACGTCGCCGAAACCGACACATTCAGGCAGAAAAAGCAATAATCATTAAAATCAGATGTATTTTTGTCAGGAAATTCCCTTATCTGATCCATTTCTACATCAATGAGGAAACCAAAAAAGTAGAAGCGCTGGCTGTAATCAGCACAGATCGCAATCCCAAAGTATGGGAAAAGAAAACGAACAGATAATCAGTGGTTTTAGCACCCGGTGGTTAAGGAATTCAGGATGTGTTCTCCTTAATCAACATTTCCAGCGTTGTGTTTTCCAGTATTTCAAAGGTATTATCCCTGATTTCCTTAAACACTTTCCGAATGTTGCAGGCAGTCTCATCTTTGCAAAATTCACACGATTGATAAGCTTTTTCTGAAACGCATGATAACAGCGCGATAGGTCCTTCAAATTGTCGGACAATTTCGGCGAGGTTTACATCTTTGGGGTGTCGTAAAAGGAAATAACCGCCCGACTTCCCCAGTTTACTTCCAAGGATGCCCATTTTCTTCAGTTCAAGTAAAATATTTTCGAGGAACCTCTGTGGAAGTTTTTCGCTATTCGCGAGGTCGCTTATCAAAATTATCCCATTTCCGTATTCGCGGGCAAGCCTTGTAAGCGCAACCATTGCATATCTTGTTTTTTTTGAGAGCATATAAAACCAATTATCCGTTTTTACTGATTTCTTTTAACTTATTCATATCCTTGATGATAATTTTCTTTCCTTCAAAAGCTATTAGCCCTTCCTTATTATATTTGGATAGAACCGAAATCACATTTTCGTGCGAACATGCAGCAAATTCTGCAATCTCCTTTCGCGACAGCGTAAATTCATATTCCGAATTCCGGTAAACGTTTTCCCAAAGAAAGATTAGAATATCAGCGATACGTCCATATACATGATTGTGCGCGAGGCTGATAAAATTGAAAATGGAAGCCTGGAACATATCCGATGAACGTTCAACAAGCGATAATAAAAACTTTCCATGATTCTCAAGCAAACCAAGTACTTTCCGGCTGTCGAGAAAGCAAATATCACAATCTTCCACAGCTACAATTGAAAAAATATTTTTCTCCCTGAAAAACAAATTCGCCTGCCCAATCAGTTTAGGACCGGAAACTATTGTCATGATGTAACACTTTTTAGCATCCTTCTCATAAGTAAATTTTACGATTCCTTTGTGCAGAAAACCAATACTTGTTGAATTGGCGCCCTGTTTCAAAATCACTTCTCCTTTCTTGAAATGCAACTGATCGGCGCTTCCACATATACTCCCACGTTCCTCTTCGCTAAGAAATGCGCTGGTAAAAGTATTTAAAAAGCAAGTTTTGCAGTTGAACAATTTGTAGGCGTCTCCGACTGATTCCATATTTTTTTATCCTCCTGTATATAAAATTTAATATCTCAATATTGAATAATCGTGGCAAATGTACACTAAATCGGTGAACATAGTGTATATATTTGTAAAAAAAATATTTGACCCATGGAAGTAAATAAAATTACCCTTTTCGGAGGATATGGAAAAGACGGTTCTGAAGAGAAAGTGAAGGAGTTCAGCATGGAAGTTGGCGACATTGTAAGTATTGTGGGACCTACCGGTTGCGGAAAAACCACCCTGATAAACGACATCGAACTTTTTGCCAATCAAAACACTCCGTCGGGAAGGCGGGTGTCCATTAATGACGAACCGGTTCCGGAGGATTTCATTTTCGATCCGTCGAACCATCCGATTGCGCTGATTTCACAGCACACAAACTTTCTGAGCGATCTTCCGGTAGAGGAATTTCTGACAATTCATGCAACCGTGCGTGGAGCCAAAGATGTTGAATCAATTATCACCGAGACTCTCAACTTTGCTAACGAACTCACCGGCGAGGCAATTATGAGAGACATTGGCATGACGGAATTATCGGGCGGACAAACCCGTTCGTTGCTTATTGCCGATGCTGTGGTTATTGGAAACTCACCTATTATATTATTGGATGAAATTGAAAATGCTGGAATTCATCGCACCAAAGCGCTTGAACTGCTGAAGAGATATAAAAAAATCTTCGTCTTTGTCACGCATGATCCCTGCATCGCGCTTATGTCGGATTTCAGAATAGTTATGAAAAACGGAGCGATGCAACAAATGATTTCTACCCGTCAGGAGGAGAAAAGGGTTGTTGGGAAAATGAAGCAGATAGACGACATGATGCTCGACTTCAGGCAGATTATCAGATCGGGCGATGAACTTACCGAATCCTTATTCAATGAGAATTTCAAAGTATTAACCTTTTAATTAACTAATATGAAACTCGTAATTTTTGCCGGTCCGCCAACATGCGGAAAAACAACCGTTATCCGGCAGGTACTGAAGCGAATGATAGCAAGGCAGATTAAACCCGCCTATCTTAAGATTGACGTTCTTTATGCCGACGATGACAGCATCATTGCAAAAGAGTTTGGAATTCCGGTTAAAAAAATCTATTCAGGCGAATTGTGTCCCGACCATTGCAATGTAGTAGTTCTCGATGAAGCCGTGGAATGGGCGGAAAAGTCGGGCGCCAGTTACCTTTTTGTGGAAACAGCCGGGTTGTGTTTGAGGTGTTCTCCTTATGTGGAAAACTCGCTCGGTATTGTTGTTCTTGAAGCAACCAGCGGCATGAACCTGCCAAGAAAAATTGGTCCGATGCTTACGCTTGCCGACATCAGCGTAATTACAAAAATTGATCTCATTTCGCAAGCTGAACGAGAGGTATTTCGTTACCGCGTACTTGAATCGGCAAAGGGAATCACGGTGGTGGAAAGCAATGCGCTCTATGGAATCGGAATTGATCCTATTGTAAAACACATACTTAAAACCCCTGATGTAGAGTTTCCGATGTTTCTCCGCGGAAATCCGCCGGTTGGAACCTGTACAATTTGCGTAGGCAAAAAAGAGATTGGCGCTAAAAACCATTTCGGCGTTCTTCGCACTCTTGACCATGAACTTTTTTATGTAGGCGAATAACAATAATTATGATGAATAATAGCATTTATTTAGACAATGCAGCAACAACCTGTCTCGATGAACGGGTGTTGAAAGTCATGGTTCCGTGTTTTTCTGATGTTTATGGAAATGCATCGAGCCTGCATCATTTTGGCGCACATGCCAAGGCGGTTCTGGAAAATTCGAGAACTACAATAGCCCGGTGCATTGGGGCGAATTCCGATGAATTGTACTTCACTTCCGGCGGAACGGAATCCAATAACTGGGCTTTAAGGGGTATCGCCGACGCCAACCGGCACAAAGGACGCCACATAATCGTTTCCGCCATTGAGCATGACTGCATTTTAAATACATGCAACCAACTTTCGGAGCAAGGTTTTTTTATCACTTACCTTCCGGTTGATTCCGATGGAATAGTTGACCTTCCAGCGCTGAAGGAAGCTATAAATCCTAAAACGATCCTGGTTTCTGTAATGCATGCAAACAACGAAATTGGAACGATTCAACCGATTGAAGAGATTGGCAGAATTTGTAAAAATCACGATATTTATTTTCATTCTGACGCCTGTCAGTCGTTTGGAAAAATTCCTGTTGATGTGAACCGGGATCATGTTGATCTGCTCACAATCAATGCGCATAAAATTTATGGACCCAAAGGCGTCGGCGCATTGTACATACGAAAAGGAGTAAATATATTTCCGCTTTTACACGGCGGCGGGCAGGAGGCTGGTTTACGTTCCTCCACCGAAAACATTCCTGGCATTGTTGGTTTTGCCAAAGCAGCCGAACTTTGTGTGCAGGAAATGAAAGGAGAAGGGAAACGATTATCCTTACTCAGGGAAAAACTGGTCAGATTCATCTTCAAAAATAATGAAAGCGCCTACATCAATGGTCATCCAGATAAACGGTTACCGGGGCATTTGAGCTTTAGTTTTCATGGGCTGGAAGGCGAAACAATAAGGCTGCTTCTTCTTCTCGATGAAATGGGAATTGCTGTATCAGCCGGCTCTGCATGCTCTTCAAACGACAAATCGCACAATGCTTCGCATGTATTGCAGGCAATCGGACTTAATCCGTTTGAGGCGCGAGGCGCAATCAGGGTAAGCATGGGGCGGTTTACCACTGAAAATGATTTGGATATTTTCACCAGTTCGCTATCACAGGCAATTAGCAGCCTGACTTCAATATTTTCAATATCTACCCATTAAATCAACAAAAATTATGGAAACAGCAGTAAAAGAGAGTAAAACATTTGAGCGGTTGCCGCAACTGAACTGTGGCGTTTGCGGTTATAAAACCTGTGATGAGTTCGGCTTTGCGGTGGACAACTCAGAGACTTCAATTAAAATGTGCATCCACCTGAAAACCAACGGTTCGGAAACAAAGAGCATGTTAAACTGCATTGAATGTAAAACCGCCAGTCAGATGGGTGAAAAAATGGGTTGGAAAGATCACCTGAAGCGCGATTTTGATTTTATCCTCGATTGTTTTGAAAATGAGCCGGGACCAAGGGAAACTGTTTTGCCCTACAATCCTCTGCTCACAAAGGAGCTTGGGGTTAAAAAAGGCGATGTAATGATCGGACGACCAATGGGCATGTCGTGTGGCTGCCCAATCACCCATTGCGGCGTTGTCACCGACGCCGATCCGCGAAACGGTGTGATCAACTGGTGTGTTACCGGTCCGCTCCGACCCAGATCGGAAGGTTTTATTGATATAGGTTACTATATTGCCCAGGGTTATGAAGGAATCATCAAAGAATCGAAAGAGAAAATTGAACTTGGTCGCCGGTATTGGTTTATGCCACGCCGATGCATGTTGCAATGGAGGCACAGCGGATTGGTTAACGCTGTTACCAAACTTCCCGATGGCAGTTATAAAGTCAGAATTGAAGGGTTGTTCATTGGGTAAGTGAACTTTGGGAGCCAAAATATAGCGCCAATTACAGCCCGGTATATCAGTAACTTGAATTGCCACGATCTTAAGGTCGTGGCAATTCTATATTAAACGTTTACCGGGCTTTAGCCCAAAATCAATAGTTTTTAGACTGAACGCATCATTTTTTTGCCAAAAATAAATAATGATTATCTTTACGAAAATTTTAACATCCACTCACATGTCAAACAAAGTTACGAAATCAGAATTTATTGAGGTTAAAAAAACCAAGGACACCATTATTGAGTACTCAAACGGTGAAGTAACAATATTTTGGCAGCCTGAAAAATGCATTCACTCTGCTAATTGTCTTCTTGGATTACCGGAAGTATTTAATCCGAAAAAGAAACCATGGATCAATGTTCATGCCTCAAACAGCAAAGAGATCATGAGGGTAATTGATACATGTCCCTCGCGTGCAATCACCTATTTGAAAAGTGCAAAATTTGTCACATCCAAACCTCGCGAAACCCCGAAAAAGAAAGCGAAATTTGCCAGGATTCAAATCACCAAAAATGGTCCCGCGTTGGTTACCGGTAATTTTATTGTGCGGGACGCCATGAAAAAGAAGATCCAAATCGAAGGAGAAATTGCCGCTATTTGCTGCTGTGGACAAAGCAGGAAAAAACCATTCTGCGACGGAAGTCATATTACAGTTGGCTCAACCGATTAGTTTTCTCATGGCATTGCCAGTGATAAATCATTTATCCAGCATTACAGATAATATTTATACAATACCATAATTATGATCCTTGGAATTTTAAAAGAATCAGGGAATGAAAAACGTATTGCCCTGCTCCCCGAATCAGTTGCAACACTGATTAAAATGATGGTAACTGTATATGTTGAAAAAGGAGCCGGGAATGACTCTTTTGCTTTTGACGCCGATTATGAAGCTATAGGCGCTAAAATCTTAACCAAAGAAGAGGTCATCGGGCAATCCGACATACTGATCAAGGTCAATCCCCCTACCGAAGCTGAACTTGCGCAGATGAAAGAAAAAACGGTTTTACTGGCTGTTCTAAACCCCTTTTTCAACAAAGACCTGATTTACCGACTTGTTCAGAAGGACATTACCAGCTTTAGCCTCGACGTTATTCCCCGCACTTCAAGAGCGCAATCAATGGATATTTTGTCTTCAATGGCTACTGTTGCAGGTTATAAAGCTGTGCTGACTGCCGCCAATTCGTTGCCAAAATTTTTCCCGATGTTTATGACAGCGGCAGGAACCATTACTCCGGCAAAGGTATTAATTCTCGGCGCCGGCGTTGCCGGTTTGCAAGCCATCGCCACCTCGCGGAAACTTGGAGCCGTGGTTGAGGTTTTCGACGTCAGGGCAGCGGTAAAGGAGGAGGTAGTTGGTCTTGGCGGTAAATTTGTGGAAGTGGAAGGCGCTGTTGATGATAAAACCGCCGGCGGCTATGCCGTTGAGCAGGGTGAGGATTTTAAAAAGCGTCAGGCGGAGGCAGTTCATAACCATGCAGTAAAATCGGATGTAGTAATATGTACTGCACAAATCCCTGGAAAAAAGGCGCCGGTGTTACTGAAAAAAGAGACCGTTGAGTCCATGAAACCGGGATCTGTGATAATTGATCTTGCAGCATCTACAGGTGGGAACTGCGAATTGACCCGGAATGATGAAACCATTTTTCATAGTGGAGTCAGAATTATTGGTAATTCCAACCTTGCAGTTGATATGCCTACCGATGCGAGCAAGATGTTCGGTAAAAATGTGATCAACTTCCTGAAATTGATGATTAGCCCGAAAGGAGAATTCAAACTCAACTGGGAAGATGATATTGTGAAAGGCACATGTGTGACCCATAACAAGGAAGTTGTTCACGAAAGAGTAAAAGCAGCCATTAACCCTTAGATACTGACTTATGAATGATATTCTGCAATTTTTTATTGAATACAGGGAAGCTATTTTCATTATTATCTTATCCATTTTCCTGGGAATTGAGGTAATTTCACATGTACCGTCGGTTTTGCATACGCCTTTGATGTCGGGGGCTAATGCCATTCACGGGGTTGTAATCATTGGCGCAATCATCGTAATGGGTCATGCCACAAATGTACTTTCGATGGCGCTGGGATTCATCGCGGTAATACTTGGCACACTAAATGTAGTTGGCGGTTTTGTGGTAACAGATCGCATGCTCGAAATGTTCAGAAAAAAGAAAAAACAGCAATAACTCTTTATCATGGAAACGATTGTTACGCTGACAAAAAACTTCGATTATTCAGGCTATATTTCAATTCTTGAGATATCATACTTACTTGCCTCCGTCCTTTTCATTCTGGGACTTAAGAAGCTGGGACATCCCGAAACCGCCAGAAGCGGGAATCTATGGGCTGCCACAGGTATGGGACTTGCTATTCTGTTTACCATTCTTTTTCATAAAACCCGCCTGGATGATGGAACTTTCGAGGGAATACACAATATAGGCTGGATCGTTTCAGCCCTTATTATTGGCTCCATTATTGGTTGGTTTGCAGCAAAAAAAGTTAAGATGACAGCTATGCCGCAGATGGTGTCGCTTTTTAATGGAATGGGAGGCGCCTGTGCCGCGCTAATTTCGCTGATGGAATTTCCAAAAATGCAAAACCATCTTGCCGGGCAACAAGTTACGACCATGTTAAACGGCGAGGCGCTGGCAATTTTACTTGGACTGACAATTGGCGGCGTTTCTTTTGCGGGAAGTATGATCGCTTTTGGCAAACTTGACGAACGGATTGGGGACTTTAAAAGCCCTGTACTTCGTTATATCAACCTCTCGTTTTTATTCATTTTACTGGCGTTTGTCTTGTTTATCATGTTCAAAACACCTGTGTCCGGCGAAAACTGGATGATTTATACTCTTGCCGGTCTGGCTCTAATTTATGGAGTCACCTTTGTGATGCCTATCGGCGGGGCAGATATGCCGGTAGTTATTTCGTTACTAAACTCATTCACCGGAGTTGCTGCGGCGATGGGTGGATTTCTTTACAGTAACCAGGCGATGCTCACTGGCGGAATCCTGGTGGGTTCTTCAGGAACAATTTTAACAATCCTGATGTGCAAAGCCATGAACCGGTCGCTGTTGAACGTCATAATAGGAAATTTCGGAGGCTCAGCGGCAGGTAGCGCTGAGATTGGAGATAAAACGGTAAAGGAGATTTCATTAAGCGACGCCGCAGCGCTCCTCAGTTATTCACAAAAAGTACTTGTTGTTCCCGGATACGGGTTGGCTGTTGCCCAGGCGCAGCATCTTTGCCATGAACTGGAAAACCTTCTTGCCTCAAAAGGAGTTGAGTTAAAATATGGAATTCACCCGGTTGCCGGACGTATGCCCGGCCACATGAACGTTTTACTTGCCGAGGCTGATGTTTCTTATGATAAATTGCAGGAAATGGAAGATGCCAACAACGAAATGAACAATACTGATGTTGTGATAGTTGTTGGCGCCAACGATGTTGTTAACCCTGCTGCAGAAGATGATCCCGGAAGTCCAATTTATGGGATGCCGGTAATTAAGGCATGGGAGGCGAAAAATACTATCATTATGAAACGGAGTATGGCTAAAGGATATGCAGCCATTGAAAATAATCTGTTCTTCCTTCCTAAATCACGAATGTTATTTGGCGACGCCAAGGCAACCTTGCAGAAACTCATCTCTGAAATCAAAAACTTTTAAAACTTACCAACTTACCAACTTATAACAAAAAGGGGGCTGTCATCACGACGCCCCCTTTTCATTTGAAGAACTGTTAAACGGCTTTACGTTTATTTTTTCTTTCCTGGAGCCTTAACTGGCATTGCAGCTTTCTTCAGTTCTTTCTTTAATTTGTCAGATGGAGTGCCATCTTCTTTTAACCAACCCTGTGCAATTGAATCTTTGTGAGCTGCTTCAATCTGAGCTTTGCTAACTGAGTCAGCAATTCTCTGCTGTTCTGCCTGTACCATTGCTAATGAGTCAGCAACGCGAATAGAGTCAGTAACTCTTTTTTCTTCTAATTCTTTTGCGCTTGGGCCGCATGATGTGACGAGAGCTACTGCTCCGATAACTAATACTGTTGCAAGTTTTTTCATTGTCTATCGATTTTATTTTAAATTGATGCTGCAAAGATACAGCAACATTATACTACCAACCAAATATTTTGACCACTATTTTTTAACATTTTTTAACAAATTTCGTAATGCACTGACATTCAATGAGAATAATTTTAACATTTATTAGCAATTCAGGGTTAACTCATTAATATCTTATATTTGTTGAATGATAATACCGCTGGCTGAACAATTACGTCCTGAAACTCTCAACGATTACCTTGGGCAGGAACATCTGATCGGAAAAGGCGCCATCCTTAGGAGAGCCATTGAATCGGGTAATGTTCCTTCAATGATTTTGTGGGGCTCGCCGGGAATAGGAAAAACGACACTCGCTTATATCATTTCGAAGCAACTTAACCGGAAATTTTACACTCTCAGCGCAGTCAGTTCGGGAGTTAAGGAAGTCCGTGAAGTGATAGCGATGGCCAAGGAGACAAATGATAGCCCATTTTTGTTTATTGATGAAATTCACCGTTTCAGTAAATCGCAGCAGGATGCTTTGCTGGGGGCAGTCGAAAAAGGAATAGTAACATTTATCGGGGCAACTACTGAAAATCCCTCCTTTGAAGTTATCGCACCGCTTTTATCGCGCTGCCAGATATACATTCTGAAACCTCTGGAAGAACATCACTTACTGAAACTCCTTGAACAGGGTCGGACTTACCTTGAAGAACGACTGGATGTAGCTGTTAATATAGAGGAACCACAGGCTCTTCTTCGTATCTCAGGCGGAGACGCCCGCAAACTGTTGAATGCACTGGAATTAATCGTTACCACCGAATCGCGGCAGGGGTCTTCAATTATGATAACAAATGAACAAACTGTCAGTATTATCCAGCAAAATCTTGCTTTTTACGATAAAACCGGGGAGATGCATTACGACATTATTTCGGCTTTTATCAAATCAATGCGGGGAAGCGATCCCAACGCGGCAGTTTACTGGCTGGCAAGAATGATACAGGCTGGGGAAGATCCCAAATTCATCGCCCGGCGAATGCTTATACTTGCGTCGGAGGATATCGGAAATGCCAATCCCAATGCCCTGCTGCTTGCTACTTCGTGTTTTCAGGCAGTGGATGTGATTGGCTATCCCGAATGTGACTTGATTCTGTCACAAACCGCTATTTATCTGGCATGTTCTCCAAAGAGCAATGCCTGTTATAAAGCCATCAGAAGCGCGCAAAAATCATTCAGGGATGCAGGCGATCAGCCGGTTCCATTACACTTAAGAAATGCGCCGACCAGCCTGATGAAAAAAATCGGGTACGGCAAGGATTACCAGTATGCGCATGATTTTGAAAATAATTTTGTGAATATCGAATTTTTGCCTGATAAAATCAAAGGATCAAAATTTTATGATCCACAGAATAATTCCCGCGAGAATGAAATCCGGTTGCGGATGAAAGCCCTGTGGAAGGAAAAATACAAATATTAAAAAGCGAAACAGCGAAAATCAAAATTGTAAAAGAGATGATAAATCCTTTGATTAACAATTTTTTGGGACGGGAAACAGGGATGTTTTTTCTTATCGCCGGTCCCTGTGTGGTTGAGAATGACTTCATGCCGATGGAAATTGCCCGCAAGATTAAATCAATTACTGACCGTCTTGAAATACAATTTATATTCAAAGCGTCATATCAGAAGGCAAACCGGTCGCGGACCGATTCGTTTACCGGAATTGGCAATCAAAAGGCGCTGCAATTGATCGCACAGGTTGGGAAAGATCTGGGAATTCCTGTGTTGACCGATATTCATAATGAAGCGCAGGCGGAAATTGCCGCAGCATATGTTGATATTTTACAAATTCCTGCATTCTTGTGCAGACAGACTGAACTTTTGGTCGCAGCCGGAAAAACCGGAAAAACCGTAAATATTAAAAAAGGTCAGTTTGCCTCAGCCGGGTCAATGAAATATGCTGTTGAGAAAGCGCTGCAAACCGGCAATTCAAAAGTCATGCTTACCGAGCGCGGAACGACATTCGGCTACCAGGATTTGATTGTCGACTTCAGGAATATCCCGGAAATGCAGGCTTTTAATGTGCCAGTGATTGTGGACGTCACCCATTCGCTTCAGCAGCCCAATCAGCTATCGGGAGTTACCGGCGGGCGCCCTGATCTTATTGAAACCATAGCCAAGGCTGCAATCGCAGTTGGCGCCGATGGGATTTTCATCGAAACCCATCCGGATCCTTCCATGGCAAAATCCGATGGCGCCAATATGTTAAGGCTTGATCTGCTTGAACCTTTACTGGAAAAGCTGGTAAGGATTAGAAAGGCGATTTGATTTTTTTAGTTCAATATTGAGTTTAATGGAAAAGGCAAATCAAAAGGAAATAACATGGTAACAGAAAATAAATCATTTCTTGAAAAACTAAATTCAAAATGGGTAACACCATTGTTTGCGATTATAGCCATTGTTTATGGTTTTATTTTCAAGTTAAATAGTGACCAACTTGAGCAGAACACAAAAAAGTTAATTAATTTATAAACACAGATAGATAATGAACTTCGTAAAAAGGAATTTGAAAATAATCTTAAACTAACAATTTACAATGAAGTCAAAAACGCTATTAAAGAACAAGATTCTTCGCTTCAAAAAGCAACCTTAATAGTTATAAATGAAATGCTTAAAGAAGATTCCATTTTCAGAGAAAAATTAAAAACAGTATTGTTTTCATCTACAAATTCTAAAAAACTAATTGCAATTCAGCAAAAAATAGATCAATTTACTGTTGAACAAACGGAGATGCCTGTAAACGGTTTCAAAATTGATGTGTTTTATTTGGATGATACTCCTATTGATGCGAAACTCTGGGCAGAACAAATAGTCGCTTTACTTCATGGTAAATACCCAGGCTATCTTATTCGACTACGTTTATTGCCTAAGGAAGTTAATGCGCAAAGTGGCTATAGAATAGATGAAAACCAGATTCGTTTTGAAACACGTGAAAGACCAATCGCCAATGATGTCTTATAGTTAATAACGGAAGAAAAAATTTTCAAAAAAGAACAGCCGCAGATGCTGATGACGACTTACAAGTCACCAAACTATATTAGTATTTTTGTGAGGAATATGTAATCTGAAAAATTGCATTTCAAATAACGAAACGGAAGCCTTTATACCGGAAAACAGGGTTAAGCAAGATGATCGAAGCTATTAAAAGAGCAGAATCCAAATGATTTACTCAAATGATTTAAAAACAAGGTACGACGAACCAGACTCAATCAACAAAGTGTTTGAAGGAAAGTCAGGTTTTTATGACAAATGAAAGTTAAATGACCTGTTTTATGTAGGAGTATGATTTTTAATCGGTTACTTTACAATCAGGTTCTTAATTAAGTAAATGATTTTCATTCCATTATAAATAAATTTGTAAATCATAAATTAAATTTTAAAAACAACATTATGGAACAATCTAATGTCAATAGTTCTGTACCACCAGATGAACCATGCAATGCTCCAAATCCAGCAGTTAGTAAAATTGAGCTTGCTTATCTCAATTTGTGGATTGCAGATCGTTTATCGCCTGAGAATAAAAATAAAAAGGATAATAATCGTTGGATGGAAATCGGCGAGGAAGTATTGCTAAGAAAGACTTTATTCATTTCTGCATTAAAGGACTTAGAAAAGCATGATGTCAAAGGTGATATTCATAATCTTGCGGCTACTGATGTCTTTGTTGAAAAGGCATCAAAAATTATTACAAGACGTGCAAAGTGGTTAATTGGGAGTGGGGGTGTTGTTACTGCAATCATTGCTGGAATTTTATGTTGGATAGGTATTTATATTAAAACAACAAATTTTGCTGAAGACATTTATAATTATAAGATATCATACGTCGTAGAGTTAAAGAAAAATGGTTTTGTTAAGAGTAATTATAATAACTCTGATTATCTTTCTGTAAAAGATGCACTTAGCAAACCAATTGAAATAGATGGTCTTACTTTTACTTTGCTAATGTTTAAGAAAATTTCATTAGGTGCCTTCTTTATTGGTGTTGCTGTTCTTTTAGCGTATATTGTAAGGGCATTATTTCATGAAGGATTCACACTCTATAGTAAAAGACATTCATTAAGATTTGGAAGATTGTATGTTTATTTGAAACATGGAAATATTGATTTTAGTGAACTTCAAGAGGCATTTCAATGGAATAAAGAGTTTCCAACAGCATTTAGGGATATCAAGCCAGATTTATTATCGAAAACTATTTTGAGTATTTTTCCAGAAATTACTAAAAATTTAGCAGAAGTAGTAAAAGGATATTATGAGGAAAAAAACGAGAAGAAACGAATCATTGCAAAATAGATGTTACTTGAGCCTACTCCGAAAAGGAAACAATTTGGACTAAAGTCCAGTAACTATCTGTTTATCAATTGCCACGACCTTAAGGTCGTGGCAATTCAAGTTGCTGATATACAGTGTTTTAACCAAATTTTAATTTTTCCAATTACTTTTCGGAGTGGATTCATACTTAGAGTTTAAAGGTAATTCATTAGGTAGTTTTCCTCTATTATATAGAATACTATCAAAGGTAAAAAATTTATGCAAGGTTCTTTCATTTTAAAATGTTTATTGCGGAAAAGAGTTAATAAATATTGAGAAAAATAATGATTTACCATTTTGATTGAACCAAAAGTATAGCAAATCTTTTCCAACCAACAAATACAACTACTAACCAACCAATATTATACATGAATATCGTCAAACAGTTAGTTTCGGATACTATTGTTAAAGATTTACTCTTTTACTGGACTTTACATTACTTTCAATCTTTAAAAAACAGTTTATTAATGAATTATTTGAATCGCTAAGGAAATAATGTCCAAAATCCTTATCCAACAATACTACCAGAACCTCGACCGCACATTGCAATTCGGTAAAAGCCGCAACGAGCAGAGCATCCGCAACCATTTCTGGGCATTGCTGATTGAATACGCCCGGAAATTCAATTATGATGTAATTGCGGAGGTTGCCGTGATGGGAACCAGGGGAAAAAAGGTAAACCCCGATGGGGCTGTGAAAAACCTGTGGGGACTTGACATTGGCTTGTGGGAAAGCAAAGATGAAAAGGATGATATTGAAACCGAAATTGACGCCAAGATAAAAAAGGGTTACCCGCTCACCAACATCCTTTTTGAGGACAGCAATCTGGCGGTCTTATTCCAGAGAGGAGTTGAAGTGGATCGTTGTAAGGTGAGGGATGCCGATAAACTTCATGAAATTCTCACTTCATTTTTCACCTTTAAAAGCGAAACGGTATACAAATTCGAGGAAGCGATTGAGAAATTCAAGGCAGATATTCCTGTAATTGTGGCGACGCTACGGACTAAAATCCATGAAAGCCGGGAGACCAACAGCGACTTTATGGAAGCGCAATCAATATTCCTTGAATTGTGCAGGGCGGAAATCAACCCCGACATTTCGTTGGAGGATATCCGCGAAATGATGATCCAGCACATTCTCACCAGCGACATTTTTAACAGAATCTTCGACGACCCGGATTTTCACCGCCACAACACCATTGCCGCCGAGTTGGAAAAACTAATCGGGATACTCTTCTCCCTGTCGGAACGCCGCAACCTGCTTTACAGCATCGAACACTATTACGAAGCAATCAATGCCACAGCCGCCGCCATTACCGACCATCGCGAGAAACAGAAGTTCCTCAAAGTGTTATACGAGAACTTCTACAATGTTTATAATCCGAAAGCCGCCGACCGCCTTGGCGTGGTTTACACACCCAATGAGATTGTACAATTCATGGTACAGAGTACCAATCACCTGTTGTATAAGCATTTTGGGAAAACCCTTGCCGATAAAAACGTGGACATTCTCGACCCAGCCACTGGAACCGCCACCTTTATCTGCGATATCATCGAAAATGCCATCCCAAAGGATCAGTTGGAATACAATTCACGCCAACGAGGTGGCCATCCTTCACTATTACATCGCCAACCTCAACATTGAGTACACCTTTAAGCAGAAGATGCAGTACTATGCCGAGTTCCGGAACCTCTGTTTCGTGGATACGCTCGACAACACGAATGCGCTGTCCTATTCTGGAAAGCAGCATGACATGTTCGGGATGACCTCTGAAAACACCGAACGCATTCGCCGGCAGAACAGCAAAAAAATTTCGGTATTCATCGGAAACCCGCCGTACAATTCGAACCAGAAAAACGAGAACGAAAACAACAAAAACCGCGAGTATCCTTTTATTGACAAGCGGATCAGTGAGACCTTCATCAAACACAGCACGGCGCAGAAAACAAAGGTTTACGATATGTATTCCCGTTTTTACCGATACGCGATGGACAGGATGGAGAAAAACGGCGTCATTGCATTTATCACAAACCGCAGTTTTATTGACAGCCGCACTTTTGATGGCTTCAGAAAAATAATTGCCAGCGAATTCAATGCTGTTTACATTGTTGATTTGGGCGGCGATGTAAGAGCCAATCCTAAGCTTTCAGGGACGAAGCATAATGTTTTTGGGATACAAACAGGCGTTGCCATCATGATTTTGGTGCGCAAGGAGAGCAATTTCAAGCAACCGAAGACGGATGAAGAATTCAGGGAAATCAAAGATGATTTGAATATCATTGGCGATCCGGTTGTACTGTATAAAGACATAGAACACTACAGCGCTCAGGGTTGTCGTATTTATTATTTGCGCCGACCTGAAATGGAGACGGCAAAGGAGAAACTGGAATTCCTGCGTGATAGCAAGTTAGAATACTTCTATTTTGATCGTATTACACCGGATAAAAATAACAACTGGATTAATCTTGCGGAAGATAATGATTGGGAGAGTTTATTGCCATTGGCGACAAAAGAGGTGAAGTCGGGACATAGTAAAGAGGCAGTTTTTGAATTGTTTTCAAATGGCGTTGTCACGGCAAGAGATCAATGGGTATATGACTTTAGTAACCAGGGGCTAAAACAAAAAGTGCATTTTCTTATTGACGCCTATAATGCTAATGTTGTAAAACATTCGGGACATATAGAAAAGAAAAATATTAAAAATGTTGTTGATTATGGAATAAAATGGACACGCGCAGTCAAAAACGATTTGTCAAAGGGAAAACAATATAAATTCGATAATTCCCTTATTCAAGATTGTTCATATCGCCCTTTTATTAAAAAGAAATTGTATTTCAGTAAGCAGTTAAACGAAATGCAATATCAACTCCCGAAACTATTTAAAGGAAACAATAAAATAATAGCATTTAGATGTGTTTCAGCAGAACATTTCGTCACTCTTGGAACTGATCGTATTTTTGATTATGCATATTTAAAAATGGGGAATGGTGGCACATTTTCTTTTCCGTTTTACCGATTTGATGAAAAAAACACCTGTATTGATAACCTCACCGACTGGGGTCTCCACCAATTCACCAATCACTACAACGACCCTACAATCACCAAAGAAGAGATTTTTCATTACACTTACGCCATCCTTCACAACCCCGCCTACCGTAAAAAGTACGAAATGAACCTTAAACGCGAATTTCCGCGTCTGCCGTTTTACGAAGATTTCCGGAAATGGGCTGCCTGGGGCAAGGCGCTGATGGAACTTCACATCAACTACGAAACGGTTGAACCCTGGCCTCTGGAACGGCATGATTTTGATATAAAGGCTGAAGCGAAAAGGCAAAAAGAGTCATTCGGCACGGTGGAAGAACCAAAGGAGGAGTTTTCACGAAAACCAAAGATCAGGGTGAAGCTAAAAGCCGACAAAACCACCGGCATAATTGAGATTGACGAGCTTACATTCCTTTCGGGAATTCCTGCCGCGGCATGGGAATATAAACTCGGCAACCGCTCTGCTATGGAATGGGCGCTGGATCAATACAAGGAGAAAAAGCCCTCCGATCCGACAATAGCCGAAAAATTTAATTCCTACCGGTTTTCTGATTACAAGGAACAGGTAATCGGGTTGCTACAGCGCGTTTGCACGGTTAGTGTTGAGACGATAAAAATTATCAGAAAGATGGAAGAAAGAGAAAGTGGATGACATTTCTGAAATCGCCGTTTTTGTAGCTGACGAAATTAACTACATTTAGCCAAATCACTGAATTTCCAGCCCTTTGATACCCCCGGTTTCCTTGTGATAAATCACTTTCCATTTGCTGGCAGGTAAAGATGCAACAACCCCGAGTTGATTGATCAAACATTGGGTTTCCTGAATTGTTTCGTCGTACTTTACCGTTACCTTGGCAACCTCGGGAATACGGTATGTTAAGCCCTGGAATTTTGTAACCTTTACAGCTTTATTCAGGTAGCCGGAAACCAGACTTGTATTTCCAACCCGCTGGATTTTGATGGTGACAATTTTTCCTCCAGATTCATCCAGATCTACAATTCCACGCGATTTAAGAAATTTGAAAATTGGAATTTCAGTGTTTATCTGATTGGGAACAGGAATAAACTTATAACTGAAATCGAGACTTTTGCGCAAGCTGATGCCCGTGAAAAGTTTCATATATTCCTTTTCCATCGTTTTCAACTGAACATCCATATATTCCAAAGTCTCACGGTTATAATTTACCTCCTGTGTCCCACTGATCAGGTTAAACCTGTTTTCCTTGATCTTCGAAATAAAATCGCCAGCTTCCCTCGCTTTTTGTTCCGGCGATTTCTCAACAACAGTCCGTTTGTAAAACTGCCTTTCCACGGTAATGGTATCGAGGTTAATCTTACGGATTATGGTGTCAACTTTTTCGAAAACACTCACATCGGCTGAATATTTGAACAGTTCGCCAAAGAGATCTTTCTCATTTTCATCAACTGTGGTTTCATCGTTTTTCACCCGGATTGTCTCTCCAGCCTGGTCAATCGCCTGTGGGATTGTTCCAAGGATAACGCCTGCGTCGCTGAGAGCAATCATACCGGCTTTATCCTCCTTTGAAATTTTCTCTCCCGGCTCAATAAAATAATACTGGTCGGGATCGGGTTCAGGATAAGTGGTGATGGTAATCTCACTGATCTTATAATCAACCGAGTTTGCAGCGATAACGTTTTTCAAGCCGAGAAACTTCATGGCAAAATCGGCATAAGGACCTTTGTAATTCTCAATCCTGTCAATCTTAACATCAATTTTTACTACCGTGCGGGGCAGCGAATAAAAAATGCCTTCCCTCGTTTCGGGGATGGCGCTGTTATCAATTCTCATCACATTAATCTGGGCTGAAACCTGAATAGCCATCATGACGATGAACATCAGTATCCCTGGAATTTTCCTTTTCATTTTCAATTTTTTATCGTGTAAACAACAATTCGCGGTATTTCGGCAAAGGCCATAATTCATCATCAACCAGCAGCTCAAGTTTGTCAACATGGAAACGGACAATCTCAAAAAACGGCAGAACGCTGCCGCAATAGACAAAGGCTTTCTCTTCGGGATTTTCAAGTCGGTTAGCAACTTTTCTCGCTTCAACCATTTCGTTCACGAATGATTTGATTTTATCAATGTGTTCTGAAATTTCGGTGATTATGTCCAATTGATTTCGCGACAATTTTCCGTAAGTCTGCATATCGAGAACTTCCTTCAGCCCTTTAACATTTTCGATCAGAGTATTCTGATAACGAATAGCAACCGGGATTATGTGATTACCTGCGAGATCTCCAAGTACGCGCGATTCGATCTGAATTTTCTTGATATAATTTTCAAGATGTATTTCATGCCTGGCATGCAACTCCCGGCTGGTAAGAACCTTGTTACGCTCGAAAAGATCAACAGCTTTGCTATCTGCCATCGCCATCAGCGCTTCCGGAGTAGTTCGCAGATTTGATAAACCGCGACGAGCCGCTTCATTTACCCATTCCTCGGAATAGTTGTTTCCTTCGAACCTCACCGCCTTCGATTCTTTGATATACTTCCTTACAACCTTGAGGAGTGCGTCATTCGTAGAAACTTTCATTGCTATCAATTCATCCACTTCCGATTTGAACCGGATTAACTGGTCAGCAACAATCAGGTTAAGTGTAATCATTGGCGCGGCGCAGGTTTGAGCAGATCCTACGGCGCGAAATTCAAATTTATTCCCGGTGAATGCAAAAGGCGAAGTGCGGTTTCGGTCGGTATTATCCAATAATATCTCAGGAATCTTCGGGAGATTCTTTAGTAAATCATTATCGGTTTCGGGTTTGAGCGCAACATGGGCTTCCGAATTTTCAATAGCGTCGAGCATTGTTGACAATTGTGTGCCAATGAATGCCGACATGATTGCCGGAGGCGCTTCGTTGGCTCCCAGCCGGTGATCGTTGCCCGGCGAGGCAATCATCGCCCTGAGCTGATCCGCATGTTCGTGAACAGCTTTAAGGATGTTCACCAGAAAGACCAGAAAGCGCAGGTTTGATTCAGGAGTTTTGCCGGGCGCAAGTAAATTTTCACGGGTATTTGTAGCAAGCGACCAGTTGTTGTGTTTGCCCGAACCATTCACGCCGCTGAATGGTTTTTCATGTAGCAGCGTCGTAAGATTATGGCGCTTTGCCACCTTGTCGAGCAGGTGCATCATAAGCTGGTTATGATCAATGGAAAGGTTCACCTCCTCATATACCGGGGCACATTCAAATTGATTTGGCGCTACTTCGTTATGACGGGTTTTAACTGGAATTCCCAGGCGGTGGGCTTCATATTCAAACTCCTCCATAAAGGTCAGCACCCTGTGTGGAATGGTTCCGAAATAATGATCTTCAAGTTGCTGATCCTTTGCCGAAGCATGTCCGAACAGAGTTCTTCCGGTAAGCACAAGATCGGGGCGCGCAAGAAACAGCGCGGTGTCAACCAGAAAATATTCCTGTTCCCATCCCAGAGTAGCAATAACTTTGGTTACGCTGTTATCAAAATAACGACAAACATCGGTTGAAGCCTTGTCAAGGGCATACAATGCCTTTAGCAGCGGCGTTTTGAAATCGAGGGCTTCGCCTGTATATGAAACAAAGACAGTTGGAATACACAGGGTTCTGTCCATGATAAATGCCGGCGATGTGGGATCCCAGGCGGTATAACCGCGGGCTTCAAATGTGCTGCGAATCCCTCCGCTGGGAAAACTCGAAGCGTCAGGTTCCTGTTGTGAAAGTTCATTACCCCTGAATTTCTCAATGCCTCTGCCGCCTTCAACCGGGTCAATGAAAGCGTCATGCTTTTCGGCAGTAGCGCCGGTGAGAGGCAGAAACCAATGTGAATAATGGGTTGCTCCTTTATTGATTGCCCACGATTTTATACCTGCCGCAACCTGGTCGGCTACCTTCCTGTCTATCTTCTCTCCTTTTTCAATAGAATTCATCACCTGCGCATAAGCCTCTTCTGTGAGATATTCACGCATGGCAGCCCTGTTGAAAGTAAGCTCTCCAAAATATTCAGATGCTTTCAGTCTCGGATATTCCACAACCGGCTGAGTCCGGGTCATTGCCATTTCAAGCGCTTTAAATCTTAGATTTTGCATAAGAAGTTATTTAATTATTTTCGTCTGAACAATAGTAATCCTGCAAAAGTAATAAATCCATTTAAAATCAGAAGTTCAAATCCAAAGCGATAGCCGTTGAATAGTTGTACGGAATAATCGCTCAGAAAGTAGCAGATAAGCGGCGACAACAGAGCAACCAAGGGTATCCAGCGGTCTTTGACCTGAAACTTTGTAAAAAGACCAAAGGCATAAAGTCCAAGTAACGGTCCGTAAGTATAACCTGCAATGGTGAACAGTTTATCAATAACCGCCCTGTCGTTAATGGCTCTGAAGAGAACGATCACCATGAGCAAAATCAGGGCAAAGGCGAAATGAACATATTGTCTGATACTCTTTTTCCGCTCCTCCGAAATATCGGCGCGCTTGTCAATTCCCAGAAAATCTATGCTGAATGAGGTTGTCAGTGAAGTGAGAGCTCCATCGGCGCTGGGATATGCAGCGGAAATGAGTCCGATAAGGAATACCAGTCCGGCAACCGGTCCAAGGTGGTTAATGGCGATTACCGGGAAAAGTTCGTCGGTTCGCAGGGGAATCTGAATGTTTTTATAAGCGACGAAGATATAGAGACTTGCTCCTAGAAACAGAATCACAAAATTTACCACAAACATAATCCCCGTGAAAGTGAACATGTTTTTCTGCGCGTCGCGCAATGACCGGCAACTGAGGTTTTTCTGCATCATTTCCTGATCCAGCCCGGTCATTACAATAGCGATGAAAGCGCCGCTAATTAGTTCCTTGAGGAAAAATCGCTTATCATGCCAGTCAATAAATACCATTTTTGAATAGGAACTGGAAAAAACTTTTGTGATCATCTCGCCGAGACTGAGTCCCATGGAATCAACAATCAGATATATAGATATGAAAAGCGCCATAAGCATGAAAGTAGTCTGAATGGTATCCGTCCAGATGATGGTTTTTATCCCGCCTTTAAAAGTATAAAGCAGGATAAGGATGATGAAAATCATGACTGTTACAAAAAATGGAATATGCCAGGCGTCGAAAATGAATATCTGGAGTACATTCACCACAAGAAACATCCTGAATGACGCGCCGATAGTGCGGGACAGAAGAAAGTAGAAGGCGCCGGTTTTGTATGACCAGAAACCAAATCTTGATTCAAGGTAACTATAGATGGATGTCAGGTTCATCCGGTAATACAGAGGAAGCAATACATTCGCGATGGTAAGATAACCGAATACATAACCGGTAACGACCATCATGTAGGAGAACCCTGCCGTTCCTACCCATCCCGGCACCGACATAAATGTAACGCCCGACATTGAGGCGCCGATCATACCATAAGCAACCACAAACCAGGGAGACGATTTGTTCCCGATAAAGAAACTCCGGTTCGTCGCTTTTCTCGACGTAAGCCAGGTGATTACAAACAGCAGCGCCGTGTAGGCAATGAAACAGAGAAGGATTATAGTTGGAGTCAAGAGATGGCTTTATTTAGGTAGCGAGGTAGCGAGTGTTTAATTATCGCCGCCATTTACAATTCACAGGATAGTTTTAAAAGATCGGGATAGATAAAATCAATCAGGCGGGAATATTGTTTTGCGGGTTGGGAATCGGAAGAGATCATGACGGTTTTCATTCCAACGCGTTTACCGAAGATCATATCGGAGAGTGAATCGCCAACCATCAAAGATCGTTTAAAGTTGATTTCCTGAAACTGTTTCCGCGCTTTCAGCGCCATGCCGATATTTGGTTTCCGCATCAAAGATCCGGTTGATTGCAAATGAGGCGAAAAATAGACTGCGTCAAGTCTTCCTCCGCTGTCGGCTATTTCTATAATCATCCGGTCATGTATGGCTATCACATCCTTTTCAGTCATCAGCCCTTTACCGACTCCCTGCTGATTACTCACAACTACGATGGTTCCAAAGATGGCGTTGAATTGTTTCAAAGCAGTGGTAACGCCGGGGAGAAACCCAAGCTGATCCCATGTTTTTACGTAATCGCCCACGATCCGCCGGTTGATAACGCCATCGCGGTCGAGAAACAACGCCCAGGTTTTATCAATCTTTAAATGTTGCAAAGTCATTCTGTGCTTTTTGATAATCGTCGGGAATACCGATATCGTGAAAATAGCCGTCGGAAATGAAACCATAAAACCATCTGCGGTCAAAATAGGTTTCAAAACAACCATTTTCAATTGAAAATCTGCCTCTGAATTCCGAATCCATAAGAAAATGCTTTTCAATGATATAAACGCCGCCGTTGATCAAGCCGGCAGAAGCTTTTTCCGATTTCTCAATGAAACCGGTGATGCGGCGTGAAGGGTTAACTTTTACCGTGCCAAACCTGGCGGTATCTTTCGTGCGGAAAAGAGCGAGTGTTGCATCAGCTTTTTTCTTCAGATGAAAATCCATCATAGCCTTGAAATCAACCTTAAAAATTGTATCGCCGTTCATAACCAGCGCGCGGGGCTCATCAATTTTCCACATTGCAAGCCTGACGCCTCCGCCTGTGCCGAGGGGTTCGGTTTCAATGGCGTATTCGATGCTGATTGACTTGTACCGGTCGGCAAAGTGATTGATGATGATTTCGCGCTTGTAGCCAACGGAAAGTACCACCTTATGGATTTCCTGTCCAATAAGGTAGTCGAAAAGATATTCAAGAAAAGGACGATTGTTTATAAGAGCCATTGATTTCGGTACGTCATTTACCACACTTTGCAGGCGCGTGCCGAATCCACCGGCAAGAACGATAGCTTCCACAGTTAACCCTCTTTTGGAAAAAGCGAAGATTCAACCAGTTCACAAATTATGTGTCCGATCAAAATATGGGCTTCCTGTATCCGGGGAGTATCGGTTGATGGAACATTGATCAGGTAATCGCAAAACTCCTTCATTTTACCGCCGGTTTCACCAGTCATTCCAACGGTAAGGATGCCAATTTCTCTCGCAACTTTCATGGCGCGGATAATATTTTCTGAATTGCCCGACGTTGAAATTCCGATCAGAATATCGCCTTTTCGTCCCGATCCTTGAACCGCTCGTGCATAAATATCGTCGAATGAATAATCGTTGGCAACCGCTGTGATGTAAGATGAGTTTGCGTGGAGCGCTTCTGCCGGTAAAGGAGCGCGGTCGTAGTAAAACCGACCGGATAATTCGGCGGCGAGATGCTGCGCGTCGGCAGCGCTGCCGCCGTTGCCGCAAAACATCACTTTATTTCCTCGTGAATAAGCCGAAACGCACGCAACGGAGACTTTCCTGATTTCACTGATCAAAAACGAGCTGGAAAGAAGTTTTTGTTTGACTTCTATGGATTGGTTTATAGATTCTAATATGCGCATAAATATTGAAGTAGCGAAGTTGAGAAGTTGCGAAATTGAAAGAGCAAAGTTATAAACTTTATGAAATAGAGATTTCTATTTCTCTAACTGAAAAGAATCCAGTATCTCGTTTGCCGGATTGTAAATGTATAACTTCAGCTTATTTGTTGAGACGTCAATTACCGCATACTGATATTCTTTCGCCTGGAATAGAGTATAATCAGCTTTCTCAGGATTGGATAATGGCGCTCCGGCGGAACCGGTTACAAGGTGATGAATCCCGTTAATCAGGTTGTGCTGATAAAAATGAGAATGACCGGTTAATACAATATCCACCTTGTTTGGTTCAAAGATGGCTTTCGTCATGGCAATCATTGCTTTGTTTTCGCCATGACCGCCGCGGCAATAGGCAGGCACATGGGCAATCACGATTTTCCAGGGTTGTTTAGTGGCGGCGAGATCGCTTGCAGCAAATTCATATTGTGGCGAACCTTTTTTATAAGGAACTTCGGTATTAAGACTAAGAATATGCAGATCGCCGTAATCGAATGAGTAATAATCCTGCGTTCCAGAGGCGGAAACAGGATTTTCGGTGAAAGCTTTGGTGTTTTGCTTCCATCCTTCATGATTTCCGGGCGAATTAAAAAACGGCACACAAGAGGCGAATGCAAGCTGGTCTTTGATAAAGAATTGTTTTTTCCAGGACTTATATTCTGAATTTATGCAAAGGTCGCCGCCATAGATGGCAAACATCGGATTTGCCTGTAACATCAACGCGCTGATTTTTCCGAAAATCGCCGTTCCCGTTCGGCAATCTGCCATCCATGCCATCCTGAAAGGCATTCCGGCGCTTACCGCGGTGTAGAATGTGGCGTCGCGACTGGCTGATTTTCCCTGGATTGCCTGGTAATGGTAATTTGTGGCAGGCGTCAACCCGGCGAGTTTGACTTTATGAACGTAAGTTACCGGAGATGCCGTTGTTGTTGCAATAAGTTCGGTTTTTGCGCTTTGATTATATGTTTTGGAAGTTCCGAATTTTACCTCGACGGTGTCAGGTGAATCACATTCAATTAAAACAAATACCGAAGATGTAGTAACAGCCTGAAGGTAGGGCTGCATGATTATCCTGGCGTTCAGGTGCGCCTGGAACAATATTGTCAGGCAAATAGCAATCAGAATCCGCATGTTTTTGCCGCAAAGGTACTTTCATTTTTCCAGGTTCCAAAGTTCCAGGTTCCAGGTTTGAGGTTTGAGTAAACTTCAGAAAGTTTATATTTGCATTCTCATTCAATAAGCTCTACGACATGCCTAATGCAAACGAAAATATTTTCCCTGTTTTTCATCAAATCCTTGGAAGAGAAGAAAAAGAAGCGATTCTGAAACAGCGCGCAAGAGTAATCTGGCTAACAGGCTTATCCGGGGCAGGGAAAACAACGCTTGCAAAGTACATTGAGCAGGAACTCTTTGTAATGGGTTATGTTACGCAGATTCTCGACGGCGATAACATAAGGTCGGGGATCAACAACAATTTGGGATTCTCCGACGCCGACCGGTATGAAAATATCCGCCGGATTGCCGAGGTTTCAAAACTATTCGTGAATTGCGGAATCATTGCCATTAACTGCTTTATCAGTCCTACTGAAGAGATTCGCGATATGGCGCGCAAAATAATCGGACAGGATGATTTTATTGAAATTTATGTGAACGCACCTCTAAACGTTTGTGAAGAGCGGGATGTGAAAGGACTCTATTCAAAAGCCCGCCGGGGGGAAATTAAGGAATTTACCGGAATCACCGCGCCATTTGAAACGCCGCAACATATTGATCTGGAGATTCGCACTGATCTGTTTCCCATTGAAGAATCGGTACAAAAGGCGCTGGAAGTTATTCTTCCGAAAGTTAGACGCCAGGATAAGAAGGTATGACTTCATTAATTCAGATTAGGTAAACAACCGGACACTCATAAATTTTACTATGAAAACGATACCGCCTTTCATTATTTTTGTATTCCTTTTTATTTCCTGCACCGATCAGTTTATGGTAATCGAAAAACCTGAAAAAATGCCGCCGCCCCACATTCTGGTGAAAAAACCTCGTGTTGCTCTCGCGCTCGGAGGCGGCGCTTTCCATGGTCCCGCACATGTAGGCGTGATCAAGGCGCTGGAAGAAAACAACATTCCTATTGATTTTATTGCAGGCGCCAGCGCCGGTAGCCTTGTTGGAGCCATGTATGCCGATCAACCCAACGCCGACTCGCTGATGCGGTTTGTAAATACCAAAGCAAGGCAGATTTTCGATTTTTCGCTGTTCAGATCAAAAGAAGGCTTCATTTCCGGGAAAAAACTTCAGAAGTATATCGAAATAAGTTGTCATGCGCGAAATATTGAAGATCTGAAAATTCCATTTGCCGCCGTTACTACCGACTTGATTTCAGGGCATAGCGTCGTGTTAACTTCTGGTCCGATAGCTCCTTCGATAAACGCCTCCTGCGCTATTCCATTCGTTTTCGAACCTGTAAAGATGTATGGAAAGCTGCTTGTTGATGGCGGTGTGCTAAACAATGTTCCGGCTGATATTTGCCGTGAAACAGGCGCAGAGGTTGTCATTGCCGTTGACATTATGGCATTAGGCGATTCCACACAGGAGATTGACAACATGGTTAAAACGCTCATGCGCGCTCTTGTCGTTGCATCAGGTCAGTTGAAGGCTGAAAAGATATCAAAAGCAGATTTACTGATTGTCCCAAATCTCAAAGGAATTCCATATATGAGCGGCGCGCGAAACAAGGATGCTTACGATTCGGGGTATGTTGCAGCTATGCGGGTAATGCCGCAAATCAGGGAACTGATGATAAAACATGGAATAATTCCAGCCGCAAAATAATTCTACTTCAATTGGCGACAAAATTATTCTGTTGCCAGGTCGGGAAGTCTGGATTTCAACTCCTCCCTTTTCTTACGGTATTGAATGATCGGATAATCGCCGGGAATGAGGTTTTCGTCCATACGAAGTTGGGTTGCCTGGGGCTGGTGAGTTTCAACAACCCGTCGGTCCTGATGGAGAACGATGCGGTTGAAGATGTTGGATATAATGAAGAAAATTTCTCTGAGTACCGGAATGCGTACAATACTCTGATATGTGCGAAGGTAAAACAGCGTATTTTTATCATCAATTGGCACAAATGCCACTACAATTCGCATTTTATCCATGATGTGATTTTGCCAGAGATTCGGGAATAGGAATGTAAGATATGTCTTTTTCCCGACTGGTTCGGGAACCTGGTCGTGCCGGAGCGGAATCTGTCCACTGTCATTTGCATTGGATGGCCAGAAACTCAGTCCGTTTTCCAGGATTTTGGTAAACGGCCCATTTACAACCGGTCCGATTCCCCTTCCAATGGTGTTGTGATGGATGAAAGGCACATGCACAATGTCAAGCTGGTTCTCTATCGCCCTTGAATAATGGGCTTTCCAGTGGTCGGTCATTCCGCTCCAAACCAATGATACATCAATATCGTCAAACCAGGGCAGAGGCGGCAAAGTTGCATTATCAGCCATTCCGGTATTCTCCGGATCTGGCGTAAACCAAATAAAGATAAAATCATGCTCCTCCCGCAAGGGATATGCAACCGCCCGGATGTGATCAGGAACTGCCGTTGCCCTTCCGTTGGCTGGAATAACTTTGCAGCGTCCGCTGGCATCATACTCAAATCCATGGAAGGGGCATTGCAGATGGTTATTGAGGATTTTCCCTTTGCTTAGCTCTATTCCGCGGTGAGGGCATTTGTCTCTGAAAACGCTGAGTTTTCCATCTGAATCGCGCCATGCAACCAGATTCTCTCCAAAACGCTTTACTCCGATGAGGCAATTTTTAGGAACCTCTTTCGATTCAAGAATAACGTACCATTGGTTTTTTATCATTTTGCGCAGTTTAATTTATCAGTTCAAAAAATCCTTTTTCATGGTCGTAACCAAAAATTTCGCCGGTTTCAATTATGTAATGCCAGCCGACCAGGTTCAATGTTTTCTGGAAATAACGCTCCCTGATGAACGGATAGGAGAGAAGGTGTTCAAGCTGTTCCACTACATTCATCTGTTCGGTAAGCCATTCGCGGGCAGCGAAATCATCTATGTCTGGAAGTAATTTTAGTACTTTATCCCTCACCGGATGAGCAAGCTCGAGCCACTTGCGTGTATGAGGAATTTTGGCAAGCGCTTCATCAGGTTTATAAAGCGCGGCGCAACCTCCGCAATTGGAATGTCCACAAACCACTATGTTATCCACCCTTAAGATATTAACTGCATATTCGATAGCCGACGTTACCCCGAAATAGCTTCCCGCATTGGTATAAACAGGAACAATGTTTGCCACGTTGCGCACGACAAATATTTCACCGGGCAAGGTATTGGTAATGAGATTCGGAACCAGCCTGGAGTCGGAACATCCGATAAAAAGGGTATGAGGATCCTGCTTTTCGCTTATTTTATTGAACAGGTCGCGGTGTTCCATAAAATCATTATTCCTGAATTCAACGATTCCTTTCAGCAGGTTTTCCATTTTACAGTTTCTTTTGAAGGTTCATCGCTAAAATAATAAAAAAGCGAAGCGGCAATAATTCCTCGCTTCGCTTAATTTCGATATTTCGATAGTTCATTATTGCAGCGGCGCAACCACCTCAATCAATTCCGGCAAATCCATTCCGATTTTTTGAAGATGGGCAATTGTGGGAACGCCATTCTTCGTCCATCCGCGGCGTTCGTAAACTGCATCGAGAAGTTGTTCGTAACGATTTTCGCGGTATTCACGAAGAACTTTCATCTTTTCCTCGGTGGTTTTATCCTTAGGATCGTAGTTAACCTGTTCCAGTAATTGCTTGTCATAGCGTTCAGCGCGCGATTCATATTCTTCCTTCGTTACCGGACCGCAGGCGCGGTAAGGCTGCGCATCGTGCTTGCGAAGTCCGTATCCACGGCGAATGTTGAATATGCGTTGAAAATTATAAACGCGTTCCGACTGTCTGACAATTTCCTGTTTGTCAATATTTGAGCCTGTTACCGCATTGAAAATAGTCACATAATTATCAACATGCTGTGGAACTTTTGCCGGTTCGGTTTGCAGGGCATTATCTTCGGGTTCAACGTCATTCCAGGGAAGTTTGCAGAAACCTGCCAGACCAAACCAGGTGCGAAACATTGGAAAATAGTGAAGAGCCTCGGCTTTCTTCTCGAAAGTGGGGATTTGGTTGTTCACCATGTCCATGAAAATCAGCCAGGCTTCGTCGTGTTGCGGTCCTTTGTTGGTCATGGCATAGCCGCCCTGCTGTGCCAGCGATTCTTTGGAAACATACTGCGAGTATTCAAGCCCTTTGTTTTCCATGCCAATATCCTGCATAAACCCGGCGTCGCCCCAGCCATTTCTGGCGAACAGTTCCTTCATTTTTCTGACGCCCTGCCCGGCTATTAGTCCAAAACCTTCGCCGCGCGATACCTTGTGAAGCAGTTCCATAGCAATATCGGCATTGCCGAAATTCAGTTTCAGTCCGCCGGTACGTTCTTCGTTAAGGATTCCGTTTTCGTAGCACTCCATTACAAAACCGAGAATAGTTCCCCACGAAATAGTGCATATTCCATAAGTGTCGCAATAGAAGTTTGCTTCAATGGTGAAGTCGGGATTGAAGATGCCTGCAATAGAACCCAGCGAGGAGGTGGTTTCATATTCAGGTCCGTCAACAATAACTTTATCTCCCTTGTAGGGTCCGCTTCGGAGTTCGTAATTGTCAACGCCTTTGGAACATGCCATGTTGCAGCCAACCCAGCAGCCGTCGGGCACGTTCTGGGTAAAGAACGACATCCAGACATCTCCGGTGATTTTATCTGCATCCTTGTGGCTGCCATACTTAAAATTGTTGACCGGCAGAAGGTCGTAATCGTTCATTACATTCGTAAGATGGGCAGTTCCCTTTTTACGCATTTCGCATTGTTTGTCATCCAGTTCGCGCATCTCCTTGTTGAATGTCCTGCCACGTTCCTGGATAGCTTCGAGGTTAACCACATTGTTGCGGTTGCCTCCGATGTTTTTTACATGAGCCACAATCGCTTTGATTTTTTTATCGCGCAGAACCGTTCCGATACCGCCGCGTCCGGCTTGCTTCAGCCTGACTTTCTTACGCTTTATATCATAAAAGCTGAAGTTCAGCATACCGATCAGGGAATGTTCAGCCGCTGTTCCTGCGGAGACAACAGAGACATTATATCTATCCTTCTCATTTCCCGGAACTGCCATCATGTGGTGCAACTCTTCCGCCAGTACATGACTGTCGGATGGAAGATCGCCGGCTTCATAAATTTCAATCACTTCACGCTCTTCTTCAAACACCACAAGGAGCTCTTTATCCGATTTTCCCTGGATTTCGAGAGCGTCGAATCCGCAGAATTTCAAAAAAGGACCGAAAAAACCGCCTACGTTTGAATCAACAACAATATTGGTTTGAGGGCTTATTGTGCAGCAGATTGATTTACCTGAACCGGAATATTGTGTTATTCCGCAGCAGGGACCGCCGGAAATCACAATCTCATTTTCCGGGTCGTTCCACTTCGTATCAGGTTTAGTGGCGTCCCAGAGAAGACGAAGATCGAATCCTTTGCCGCCGATAAATTTTTCTTTCATCTGTTGGGTCACCGGTTTTTCTTTGATGGTCAAATCGCCCACATTCAAATATACGGTGCGATTGTTATAGCCTTTCTCGATTGGCGCCCACTGATATTTAAACTGAGCCAGCAGTTTGTGCGAACTTTTGAATTCCTCGAAGGTCATGTCGGATTTTTTTTAGTTTTTGTGAAATCTTTAACGAAGCAAAATTAATGAAAAATGAATAGTGTAAAACTCCGTAGATCAAAAAGTTTGATAGGTTTAATTGTGCATATCGAAAATTACGTGTCAATTTATTGAAGTATTGGATAAAGATAATGACCCACGTCCTTCGTCCCTCGTCCCTCGTCCCTCGTCCCTCGTCCTACGACCTCCCCAGGTCTTCCTCTTCGGGGAATGACAGCTCGTGCCACGAGTAAAGCCCCTGCATCAGCCGGTCGCGTTTTTCCTGAGGGCTTAACCGTTCATAAGCTTCTCTTGCTTCGCGGGCTTTGCGACGTTTTTCTTCTTCGATCTGATGAATATTTTCGGTATATTTTTCTTCTACGCATTTTTGCAGAAAATCGCGGGCAACGGTAGGAAAAAGTTCGAGGAGAAGTTCATCCTTTTCATTGTCGGCAAGTTTCATTTCGCCATATTCCTCAAAGACCGTATTTTCCTGTTTCTTATAATTTTTTGTATCGTAAGGCGTCTCTTCTCTTACTCCGGTGAGTTGTTCCCTGAAATCGGGATCAACCGGGATCGGAGTTCGTCCGTAGATTCCCTTCACGAGGTTTACAAATTGAATTGATTTGGTTGAAAAATAGGGCAGATCTTTATTTTCATCAATAACGCAATTCACAGCCTGAACTCCAACAATCTGGCTTGTTGGTGTGACAAGAGGCGGGCAACCTGATTTTATACGAACAAGCGGAACCAGTTCGAGAACCCGCGGAAGAAGATGGTCAAGTTTAAGTTGTTTAAGCTGAGCATGCATATTTGTGTACATTCCACCGGGAATTTCGGCTTTTTTCACGGCTTCGTCAGGTTCGGGGAATTTGAAATACTTCTCAATTTCGAGACAGGCTTTCAGCAGATCCTCTTCCTTGTCGTGTTTTGCCATATAAATTGCCTTGACAAAGAGTTTGTTGATCTCTTTGGGAAGTTTATCGTGGATGAAATCAAAATCGAGCGGAGGTTGTTTGCAAGTATCAAATTCAGCCAGTTCCTTTCTGATTTCCTTTAGCTCTTTATCAATGGCGAGAACTGCTTCGGGATTAACGCCGGTATCAATTCCCAGTTTATCACAAAAAATATGAATCAGTTCATAAGCGGGAGCGGCGGGACCGCCGGCAAAACTCCAGATATTTGTATCAACAATATCAACGCCGTTCACGATTGCAGATAACACCGAAGCAAGTCCGTATCCTGGCGTACAGTGGGTATGAAAATCAATAGGAACGCGAACTTCGGCTTTTAATCTTCCGATAAGTTTTCCGGTTTGCGAAGGGGAGATTAACCCTGCCATATCTTTTATTGAGATCATATCGGCGCCCAGCGCTTCCATCTGCCGGGCTTTTTCAACAAAATAGTCAATGGTGAAAATATCATGGGGAAGCGCCTTGAAATGAATCCAGGAGCGGAATTTCTGCCTTGCTGAAAACTTTGGATCTACCGTGAAACTGATAGCGCAATCGGCAATTCCGCCGCTTTGTTTAACATACTTTATTGTTGACTTCATGTTGTCAACATCGTTAAGCGCGTCGAAAATGCGCATAATTCCGATTCCGGATTTTATGGCGTTGCGGTTAAATCCCTCAATAACCTCTTCGGGATATGGATTATAGCCGAAAAGATTTCTTCCCCGCGATAATGCCGTCAGCAGGGAGACGTCTCCAATAGCTTCCTTTATTGATTCAAGACGTGTCCAGGGATTTTCGGACAGATAGCGCATTATGGAATCGGGAACGGCTCCGCCCCAAACTTCAAGTGCATAAAAGCGCGCTTCCCTGAAATATGGCAAAACGCGGTTTACCTGATCCTGGGTCATTCGTGTTGCAAAAAGCGACTGCTGTCCATCTCGTAATGTCAGGTCTCTGATTTTTAATGATCTTTTCGACATGGTTAATTAGTTTGTTAATTGTTTAACAGTTTCGCAAAATTAGCAAATTCGCGCAAGCGAATGGTTCAAATTATTCGAGCCGCGCTTTTAACTCGTCGTGATTGGTTTGCAATTCAAATATCTGGTTGGTTTTCTGTTCAATACTACGTTTCAATGAACCAATTCTCGATTGAAGCGCCAGTTTCCCGATGGCGTTTTTCCCGGAAGTTTCAAGGATATCCATTTGGTCGAGAAGCTCTTCAAGGTCTTCTTTTTCCTTAATTATTGCCTGCTGCATTTCGAAAATATCTGCCTCGAAACGCGATACCGTAAAATTCATTTTTGTTTCCCAATTCTTTTTCTTGTTGTGAAAAAAATCATCGAGACGTTTTCCCAGCACATCGAAAGCCGTCTGAAGTCTCGAATACAACTCCTCCCGTTGTTCGCTAATCATTTTCGCGCCTTTGAATTCGCTTTGTATTTTTTTTAGAAATTCACGGGTTTCCTTGTATTCATGAGTTTCTTCAGCAAGTTTCAGTCCTTCGTCAACCATTGTTTTAAGTTTGCCGTAAGTTGTAACCGCCTCCTTTTCGAAAATTCTTTGCTCGTCGTCGCGCTTCAATTTTATTAAGGTAAAGGCATCCTGAAGAAGTTTAAGAAGTTCCTCGCGTTGTTCGCGTTTAAGTTTCTTTGACTTAATCAACGATTGAAGGTCAATTAGTTTAGCCCAGATTTCTCTGGAGTCATGTTGCTGATCAACTGTCCCGACAGTTTTTTCAACCCTTGGTTTCAGATCTTCATAATTGGCAAGTGTTTCGAGTTCAAAATCCAGCTTTTCATCATCAATTTTCTGATTGATTATCTGAAAAGCCAACTGAAGCCGGTTATATAATTCTTCACGCGCTTCACGAAAAAGTTTTAACCCCTTGAACTGTTGCTGAACCTCAATGAGAATTCCTTTTGCCTCGCGAAGATTTTCGGCGGAAAAAGCCTGATTAAGTCCATTTTCAACAATTTCTTTAAGAATCAGATAGTTTTGATTCAGCGCTTCGGCGCTAAACTGTTCATTTTCCATTTTGTTGGTTTTTCAGATTATTCTGGATGCAGGTATAAAAATAAAAAGATTCTGAATGCCGGAAATTTTACCTTCGCCTGGCAAAATGCCTGCTTTCAGAGAAAACGACTAATTTTGCTGTAAATATCATACAGATTTCACACATGAAAGGTTTTTTACTTATTATTTCGCTAACTCTTCTTTCATTCATTACTTTCGGGCAGGTCGTATATGAAGATATCAACAATTCCGCAATCTATGAATTTCTCGACGAACTTGCAAACCTGAAAATAATCACTCTCAATTCTGCCGTAAAACCATATTCCAGGAAGTTCATTACCGAAAAACTACGCCAAGCCCAAAAAGCCTGCAATCTTACCAACTTACCAACTTACCAGCCTACCAACTTACCAACTTACCAGCTAAACAACCGTCAAAAAAAAGAGTTGTTGTTTTACCTTCAGGATTTTCAATTGGAAAGAAATGAAAAAGACACTTTGGCGGTAGGGGAGAGGCAGGATCAACTTGCCGAAGGGTATAAATATAAACTGGAATTGCTATCGCGAAAGCGGCAGAGCCTTGCGCTGGCGTTAAATCCGCTTGGGTTGCATTACCGCGATCGGCTGTTTACCTTTTCGCTCAGACCTATTCTCGGATTACAGTACATGGTAAATGAAAACGGCAGCGCTTTTCACCGTTGGTGGGGAGGAAGTATCTTTGGATATATTGGCAGTAATTTCGGGTTTTATGCCAACCTGCGCGATAATAACGAATCGGTTCCAATGGCGAAACCGGAATATTTTACCGAGGCGCAGGGCGGCGTATATAAATACCGCGACGATGGAGGCGTTGATTACAGCGAGATGCGCGGCGGGATAGTAGGTTCGGTTAACTGGGGTTCGCTGGGAATTATGCTCGACAGGGTTGCATGGGGCGATAACTATCACGGAGCCAACATTTTTTCGGGTAAAGCGCCAGCTTTTCCTTATATCCAATTGCATTTGAATCCCGTGAAATGGTTTGATTTCAATTACATTCATGGATGGCTAAATTCCAATGTTATTGACAGTAGCCGGTCGTATTATACAAATGGAGAGTATCGCGAGGTTTTCAGAAATAAATTCATGGCGGCAAATATGTTTACTTTTATTCCCTGGAAAGGATTAAATCTATCTATTGGAAATTCAATTATTTATAGTGATGGCGATTTGAATCCGCTCTATTTCATCCCGTTTTTGTTTTTTAATGCCGCCGACGCCGTAAAGAACAATTACAGCAACAATGCAGGTTCAAACTCTCAACTGTTTTTCAATATCAGCAGCCGGCAGATCAAGCGCCTGCATCTCTATATTTCCTTGTTCATTGATGAATGGAAAAGCTCCCGGTTGTTAAAACCTGATTATAACAACTTCACAAGTCTGAAAGCCGGGTTTAGTTTCAGCGATCTTTTTCACAAGAATATTAGCGTTACCGCCGAATATACCCGAACTCAGCCAATGACTTACCTTCACTATATTCCTTCCACAACCTTTGCCTCAAATGATTATTCGCTCGGGAACTATCTGCGCGAAAATTCGCAGGAGATTTATTTTATGGTTTCATGGCGTCCTTTAAGAGGATTACTCTTAAGCGGTTCGTGGACAAACGCTGTTCATGGCGACGACGTTCCTTATAACTACAACGCCGGATATATGGTTGACATGATACCATTTATAAAAAATAAAACCTGGCAGAATAACTCTTTTGAGTTTTCATCCAGGTATGAATTTGTTAACAACGGCTATTTTTTCATTCAGTTTACCAACGGCAACCGAAAAGGTGACGTCGGGTTCCAGCCTGAATTTATGCACGGTCAAACCAATACTTTATCAACCGGGATTAACGTCGGATTTTAATCAGGCTTGGCTTTTTCAAACTGTTCCTTTTTTTTGTTTGCATAAGTAATTACCAGGAAAGTCAGAAGAAACGCAGTAGCCATTAGCACAACCAGCAGCAGTAACACACTTCGGGCGCTCATTAATATTGAAATTACGATGAACAATACACTGCAACCGATAAGTATCAGGGTGGTTTGAAAATGGGTGAAACCAAGTTGAAGAAGATAATGGTGAATGTGAGTTTTGTCGGGCAAAAAAGGAGATGAAATATTAATCATTCTGGTAGCCATAACCCTCAATGTGTCAAACAAGGGGATCATGATTATTCCAATGGCAACCGATGGCGCTGCCTGAATGAAAAAAGGCGAATTCTGATCGCAGGTTGTTTCGTTGAATCGGATTGCAATCAAACTGATTATAAAACCTGTAATCAGCGAGCCGGTGTCGCCCATGAATATTTTATTCTTTTTTCCGAAAACATTATAATAAAAGAAGGCTGATAATGAACCTACCAGGGAAATGCACAAGATAAGCCAGTTATAGTCCTGCGCGTAGTAAAACCAGGCTCCGAAAGTCAAACCCGCCAAAATTGCAATTCCCGCGCAAAGTCCGTCAACCCCGTCGGTAAGATTAAAACAGTTGGTTATTCCGAGAATAGCTATGATTGTTATCAGATAGCTTAATGCTGGTTCAATTCCCATAAGCCCGAAAAAACCGTGCATATTAGTCAGTCTGATCGAACCAAATGAAATAACAATCCAGGCTGCAACCAATTGTCCGAAGAACTTTTTAAACGGCGAGATGCCAATTATATCATCTTTGAACCCCACAAAAAATATCAGCAGCGAACTGGCAATAATAAATTGGAAATTAAAACCCGGTTGAGGGAAGAGGAAAAGAAGGTAGGTGATGAAAAAGCCGATAAAAATTGCAATTCCGCCGAGTGTAGGCACCGACGCAGGGTGCGACGTTCGCCCATTTGGTTCGGCATACAGCGATTTAATGTTTGCCATTTTTACGATGGAGGGAATAAGAAAAAAGGTCATTCCGGCTGCAAATCCAAAGCAAAGGACCATTTTCAGATCAAGAACGGAAAGATGTAGCATAAGCTCAGATTTTGGGTTTCAAATAGGATAACCAGTCAAGATTATTTGAACATTATAGTTTCATTTTTCTGCGAGGTAAACCAAATACATTTATCCATAAAAAGAACAGTCCGAAAATTACAAGATAAAGAACCATGTTAAAAATTTCATGGTAGCCAATTCCAAGATTGAACAGATTGAAATTTGAAATCACCGCAATCGGATAATGAAAAACTATCATCACCAAACCGCTAAATCTAAGGACATTGAAGATCTGGATTAAAATGACGCCTGCTGAAATGAACCACAATTTATGCAGCGCTTTTCCCGGAAACACTACAATAAGCGCAATGAAAACCCCTGTAATCTTTACTCCGAAACAAGGCCATGCCAGATAGAGGCACTCGTTCGCCGGGGTGCAAAGATTCGCTACATATTCCATGTTTGGCATCCTGATGTAGCTTGCGGAGCTATCGTAGCCAAACCATCCGATCAGATCATGGCATAATGAAATAAAGGTTTTACTGTAATAATAAACCGGAGTGGAGTTTACAATTTTCATTTGTAAACCGGGAATACTCTTTAACCACATAAGGATAATTATACCGGCAACCACAAGCATTGCCATTCGTAGCAGAAAATCGTATAGATCCTTATTACGGCTATAATTGCATATAGTCTTTTTTAGCGTTTCGGTGTTTATTCTTCTCGACATTTTTATTTCATTTTTGCTGCATCGTCTCTCAGTCCGTCCGTTGGCTTTGCAAGCTCTTTGACAAAGTTTTGAACTGCTGGTGGACTTGTGCGGCTTTGGCAATGTGCTTGCAAATAGCGCTGGCTTTTCATTCTGTTATATTGGTAGAAGTCCCAATTCTTTTAAATATTGATTATGTGTATTTCTTGCCTTTATTATTTGCTTTTCAAGGTCAACCAGTTTCTCATTTACTTCATTTAAGTCAATGATTTCTTCGTCTAAGGAAGCGCTTACATAGCGTGAAATATTCAAGTTGAACTCGTTTTTCTCAATTTCGTCCATTGATACCCTACGAGAGTAGCGTATTTCTTCTTTGCGTTCAATGACATAGTGGACTTTCCTACGCATTTGCTTTTCAAATTCCTGCACATCATCTGGATTTTGCAAGTACCATAAGGACAAAGGTGTTTTGCCACCGTTCCCATTCAAAATCGGATAGTCTCTACCTAATTCCTTTTTTGCTGCTGTTTCGTAATTGTCACTCAAGTAGCGCAAGAACAGAAACGAAAGCATATAATCGCGAAAATCGTCAGCGTTCATTGCTCAACGCAATTCGTCTGCGATTTTCCAAAGGGTGTTGCCAAGTTGGGTTTGGTCGGTTGCTGTCATTTATTTAAACTGAAATTTTCTTTAGCTATGGCAATTGCCTTATTTAGTTTTTCACTCAAGATTTTTTTATCAGGAAGTTGTGTAAAATACTGGGCCACTTTGATGTTGCCATCGTCGAGCATCAAGTATTCAATGTGTTCTGTATTGCCCTGACTGCAAAGGATAAGTCCGATAGGCGACCCTTCACCCTCTTTACGATCGTTTCTATTCAGATAACGGAGATAAAGCAACATTTGTCCTTCGTATTCTGGTTTGAACTTTCCAAGTTTCAGGTCGATGGCTACCAGCCGTTTTAGCCCACGATGGAAAAACAATAGATCAATCCGATAATCAACAGCATCAACGGTAATTCGTTTTTGGCGATCTAAAAATGCAAAGTCGTTACCCATTTCTTTGATAAAGGATTGCAGGTTCACCAGAATAGCATCTTCCAAATCTCTTTCAGAGTAGGTATCAGCAAGTCCCAGTGCATCTAAAAAATAGCTGCTGCGAAAAACGGCATCGGGAGTAAGTACATTGGTTTGTTTATTAGCTTTAATTCTTGTTTTATGAGTTCTTCTGGTTTTCGGCTCAGCGCAGTTCTTTCATAAAGCAAACTGTCAATTTTCTCGTCTAAAGTGCGGGTATCCCAATGTTCAATACGGAGCATTTCAATATAAAAGGTACGTTTCAGCGCATCTTCAATAAACATCAACGAACGCAAATGTGTCCACGACAATTGTGTACGCACTGCGTATACAATTTCATCTTCGGTAAAAGTATACGCGGCGCGTATACAATGCAAAAGCTTTCGGTCGCTCCAACCTTTCCCGTACCGTACTGTAAGCTGAACCGATAACTTTTTAATAATTTTATTTCCGTATTCAGCTCTTTTGTTGTACAGCACATCTTCTTTAATGCGTTTACCGATATGCCAGTGCATGAGGCAAATTTCGGCATTAATGGTTGTTGCAAGGCGACTTCGCGTAACCTCAATAATTTGGCAAACATCGTTGTACAACCCGGGAGTATGTTGTTCTAACTCATTCATTCGTTTACTGTATTAACGTCAGGAAATAAGCCCTGCAATAATCCTTTTTTGTGGAGTTTTAGAGCTTCTACCTTTTGGCTTTGTACACCGATTAGTTCATCTAAGGAAGAAAGGCAGGAGGCGATTTTTTGGTGTTCTTGTAGTAGTGGCGGAACGGGTATTTTATGTTGATGAACATCATTTCTGTTTAATGTAGGAACTCCCGCTCTTCCATCAGGTTGGCGCTCGAACTTAATATACTAATCAACTGCTCGCGGGTCATTTTTTGCTTGCTTGGATTGTTCTGTGTGAATTTGGCAATTAAACCCATGATGTAGTCATAGTCAATCAATGCTGAAGCAAACAACACAAATTCAAATTCAAGTTGTTGAATGTTTTCGGGCGCTTTGTCGCCCTCTTTTTGCTGAACGTCTTTGAGTTGTTTGGCAATTTCCAAATACGAACTGCGGAATGTACGCTTCGCTTTGCTGTTGCCTGAAATCAAGGCGGCGAAAACACACAAGCAATATTTAAAGGGATATAACTCTCATCCGCTTCAACTTTTTTTGCCTGTAGGTTCTTGAATAGTTTGTAATATTCAATAGCATCGTTGATAGAAGCCGTTGCAAGCAAAGCATTAAATCGCCTGGAGTGTGTGGTTGCATCATGTTTTTTGATGATAGCATTTGCAACTGCTGTTTTATGTTGCGTACTACCAATAATAAAATACTGCTCTGGCTTGAAATAGTCAATATGAAAACGCAATACATTTCTATCGTCAATGGCGTGAGTGATCGTATAGGCGTGAAGTTGCTGTTGGAAAATGTCTTTGGTTGTTATGTAAGAGCCAACTGTTCCATCAATTTGTTTGTAGGTGGAGTTATCCTCAAAAATGGGTGTTCCAGTAAAACCGAATAACTGAGCGTTCGGAAAAAACTCTTTAATAGCTGTATGGTTTTCACCAAACTGCGAACGGTGGCACTCGTCAAATATAAAAACGATGCGTTTGTCACTTAATAACTGCAACCGTTCTCAGTAGTTGTTCTTGTTGTTCGTGTCTAATGCCAGTCCCAATTTCTGAATGGTGGTAACAATTACTTTGTTTGCATAGTCGTCCGAAAGCATACGCCTTACCAGAGTTTCTGTATTTGTGTTTTCCTCTACACAACCTTCCTGAAATTTATTGAACTCTTCCCGTGTTTGTCGGTCAAGGTCTTTGCGGTCAACTACAAACAAACATTTTTCTATGTCGGGATTGTCTTTGAGCAGGGTAGATGCTTTGAAAGAAGGAAGTGTTTTTCCGCTTCCTGTAGTATGCCAAATGTAGCCGTTGCCCCTGTTTTGATGTATGCAATCAACAATGGCTTTAACTGCATAAATTTGGTAATGTCGCATCACCATCAATTTTTGTTCGCTGGCTACCAATACCATGTATCGGCTTATCATCTGACCTAATGTACATTTGCTTTCTTCAATTTGTGCTTCCTTAATCATTAAAATTTTTGCTTCAAATTTACTCTTCTATTGTTGTTAATCAGTCCGTGTGTTGGCAAACTGTCGTCTGGTTTGTCTTTTTACAATGAACGCTAACGCAACGGTAATCTTAGCATACCAATCCAATTGTTTCGGTTATTCGGGCGAGGAAATCGCTCGCAAGTTTTTTGCGGGCATAATCTGATGCAAGTTTTCTTCCTCCCAGTTTACATTGTTCGTAAAAATGTTTATCCTGAACAAATTTCTGCGCCTTTTCCAGAAAATCGGTTTTATTCTCCGGTTCAAAAAAAAGACCTGCGTTGTATTTTTCTATCAGGTTTCTCGACTCTCCGTCAACCCCAAGTAAAATGGGTATCTCCATTGCTGCAGATTCAAAAATTTTTGATGGAATGACCTTGGTGAAAATATCGGCTTTTTTTAGCGGAATAATAGAAATATCAGATATTGAGAGATATTCCGGCACCTGTTCTTTGGGGGCAGGATTTAGAAGAATAACGTTTGTCAGATTCATACTTTTCACAAGCTCGGCGATAACCCGCTTTCGTGCGCCGTCGCCGATAAAAAGGAGTGAAATGTTTAGTCGGTCAAGTTCGGGAGCGCACTGAACAACAAATTCGAGACAATGCGCCAATCCATGTGTGCCGATGTAACTTACCACGAAACGATCGGTAAGGCTGAGTTCATTTTTCAGCGCCATATTGGGTTTTCGCGGCGAGAAGAGATCGAGGTTTGATCCGTTGGTAATTACATGGATCTTTGAAGGTTCAATACCTTTTTTTATAATCTCCCTTTTAAAGGTTTCAGTTACCGGAACAATCATATCGGCGCTGCGATAGAGACGTTTTTCAAGCCAGAAAAAGAAGAAAAGCATCCATTTGGTTTTCACCGCTTCCACCTCAAGAATTGAGGCTGGCCATAAGTCGCGGACCTCCATCACCCAGGGCGTTCTTTTGAAAAATGACAACAGAAACCCGGATAATACAGTAAAAAACTGAGGCGACGTGGCTATTATTACATCGGCGCGAATGGTGAGACCGGTAAAAAACGAACTCATCATAAAGCTCATATAATCGATGGTTCTCCTCAAAAAACCCTTGTTTTCGGCTATGTAGGTCCATACGCGAATTACTTTAATTCCTTCAATTGTTTCGCGCTGAATCAATTTGTTTTTATATCCCGGATATAGTTTTCCCTGTGGAAAATTCGGCGCGCAGGTAATTACAGTAACATCTACTCCCGCCTTTACCCATTCAACGCAATGCTCGAAAGTACGCGTTGCCGGGGCATTCACTTCGGGAGGAAAGTTGTCGGTAAGAAAGAGGAGTTTCAATAGGAAATCGTTGTTTGAAGATGAGAATTAAAAGTGATTTCTGCAACCACAGCCTTAGTAAGATTATTGAATCCTATGGCATAATGATAATTTTTGAGCGCGATTTTGGCGCTGTCAGAAAAAGTCAGATTTCCATAAGAAGTAATAATCTCTTTATTTCTTATCGCCGGTTCAATTCCGGGATAAAAGTGAAAAAATATGAAAAACTCCATAGGGCAGATAACCGTCATGCTGAGCAGATAGTTCCGTTCCGGTATCATTCAGTATTTTCACTTTAGCCCGCCTTCCAACCCGATGGCTTGCCCAGATTTCGGTTTGTTCCAGGTTATTGAACATCACCGTATTGTGCGATTTTGTTGACCGTTCGAGATATCTTCGTTGGTTATTTTCGTAAGTGGAAACGCCGGTATCAACAATAAACGGCTTCTTCCCGATGAACATTTCAAAACTGAATGTGTCGGAATGGGCGTGACCCGGAATGTAATCGGGTCCAATGTTTCCGGCGTCAATGAAAATTTCGTAATTCCCGTTCCTGAATTTGCGATACCCTGAGTCCGACAAAACCGTATTCCGGAAACCGGCAAGATTAAGCTGAAGGAGACCGGCATATTGATTCAACTCTTCGGTGGATGGCGCTATGCCTGCCGCTGCGTCGTTTACACTCGGAATAGAGCCGTCGCTCCAGGTAGCTTTATTAAGCCAGCCAATCATCTCAGCCGCTTTGGATTTGAAAGTTTCCGTTAATTTCCTATCCGAACCGGCAACGCTTTGTTGAACATTCAGGCAATCGAGCGTCCGGTGCAGGATAATCTGATGATACATCGGGCTTAGTTCAAAATGAGCGCCGTCGGATAAAATCTGCTCGTCAAGTTCTGTAATCAGAATTTTCTTTGCCTTCGCGGCAAACCTGGTTTCATTGAAAAAGCATCCGGCATAAAACAACGAAAAGGCATTCTCAAGCAGGTGGTTGCCAAGCACATGATATTCAATATTTTTCATCAGACGATCGTATTGCGAATAGAGCGAATCAACGATTTTCTGGTCTCTGATTTCATGTTTTGAGATAAATTTTATCCAGTTAATTCCTCTGACAGAGGTTGGGTAGGGCTCAAGACCAACAGAAAGAGTGGTGAGATTTCCAATAAAATCATGCATCATCGCAATCCCTTCTTCCCTGCTAAAATTCTCCTGGTTTAAAAAATCGAAATAGTTCAGGTTATATGTCCACAATTTGCCATGGTGAGGAAAATCCCAGTCAATCCCGTTATCGAACTTATGGCTGACCCCAATAAATATGAATGTTTCCTGACGATAAGAGGGTTTTGATGGAATACCTGCGGTAAGTTGAAGAAAGCGATATTCGGGTGTTCGTTTATCTGAAAGTCTCTTTTTTTTAGTGGTTTTTTTTCTGATAAAATAGACAGTCCGGTAAACGATCTGAATCAGCTTCAGATGTCGCAGGGTGTGATAATACAGGATGAGATTATTGAACATTTGAATTTCTATAAAACATCAATCCATCGTCCTTCCTTCAAACTTTGAATTGCAGCGAATGTAGCTTTGGTTGTATTGACAATTTCATTGAATGGTATTATCGCTTCGCCACCGGTTTTTACACGTTCAGTCAATAGGGCAAATTGTGCCCGGTGTCCCTTGTCCTGCCTGGTTTTCATTGCACTGAAACCTTTGATTCCATAACCTTTGAGCGAACGCCAGTTATCAAGGATCAGCGTATGTTCCTGCGAATAGAGTTCTATTCTCTCTTTTGAATATGCTTTGCTGCCGTTTGAGAAGTAGTTGATTACCGCGGTTGAGCCGTTTTCAAATTTCAGCAGGATCGAAGCGTTGTCGGTGTTTTCCTGTGGATTCTGTCCCATGGCGTTCATACATACAGATTTGACAAGGCTTCCCGAAAAAAATCCGCATAAATCAACGTAATGGCAGGCTTCTCCGATTATTCTTCCGCCTCCCGTTGCCAGGTCGTGAACCCAAACCGCGGGCGGGATGAATCCGGCATTCATAGTGGCAATGATATTCATAGCGCCATTGCCGGCAAGCTGTTTCATCTTAACCGCAAGCGGCGCAAACCTTCTGTTAAATCCAACCGCCAGCAGCGCAGGGTTTGTACCTCCGCGTTTTGAATAGGCAGCCACAATTTCATTTAGTTCAGTTTCGTTCAGACACAGCGGTTTTTCAACGAATACATGTTTTCCTGCAACCAGACTTTCAACTACCATTCGTCCATGAAGATCGTGGCGGGTAGTGATAATTACGAGTTTAACTTCATTGTCGTTAAGGATTTCCCGGTAATCGGAGGTGGCATATTCTGCGTGTGCTTTTTTGGCAAGTATTTTGGCGGTAAGTCCTTTTGCCGAAGCGATATATCTGATTGATGCGCCAGCCTTTTTAAGCGCCGGGATGATAGTAGCGGAGGCAAAATTTCCCGCTCCGATAATACCCACCGTTCCTGCGGTTGCATGAATTCCTGCGGTTGAAAGTTTAACCGATTTCATCGCCTCCGGTTTTTCAGGATATTCAAGTATTGAGGCAATTACTCCGACTTTTTTCATATCGCCATATATCCTGAGATATTCGGCAATCGGTATTCTTTCGGTAATCAGTGGATTTACTTTCAAAACGCCGGTTGCCATCGCTTGCAAAACCGCCTCAAAATTCCGTTTTTCAGTCCACCGCACAAATCCTATCGGATAATCCCTGCCTTTTACTTCATAATCGTCGTCATATCTTCCCGGTCCATAAGAGCAGGAAACCTGGAATGTAAGTTCTTTGTTGAAAAAATCGGCTCGTCGCAGGTTTAACCCGATTACGCCGACAAGGATGATTCGTCCGCGTTTTCTTGACATTTCAGCGGCTTCGTGAATCAACTCGTCGCTTTTTGAGGAAGCGGTAATGATTACGCCATCCGCGCCAACATTGCCGGTTAACTGTTGAACGGCGCTTACGCTGTTTTCTCCGGTGGCGGGGTTAATTACCAAGATTCCTGCTGATTTTGCTATCCGGTTTTTGTTTTCATCCATATCAATGCCGATTACGCGGCATCCGTTTGCTATCAGCAGTTCAGCGGTGATAAGTCCGATCAAGCCAAGTCCGATTACGACAATGGTTTCGCCGAATGTTGGATTTAACAGTCTGACGCCCTGCAAACCAATTGCTCCGATTACCGTGAATGTTGCGTCTTCATCGGAAACATTATCGGGAATATGTGCGGCAAGGTTCTCCGGAATGCAAACAAATTCGGCATGATTGCCATTTGAAGCCACTCTGTCGCCTATCTGAAAGGAGGTTGTTCCCGAACCAACTTCAACAACCACGCCCGCGTTGCAGTAACCCAGCGGCAAAGGTTGGTTTAGTTTATTGAACACCGCTTCAAGTGTTGGAAGAAGTCCGTCAGTTTTGATTTTATCAAAAACCTGTTTGACCTTGTCGGGTTGTTGCCTTGCCTTTTCAATAAAACCCGCCTTTCCAAATTCCACCAACATTCTTTCGGTTCCCAGCGATACCAGACTCCGTGTTGTTTTTATCAGCAGATGTCCCGGTTTTATTGAAGGCGCCGGAACTTCTTCAAGCAATGTGGCGCCGTTTTTTAAGTCCTGAATTATTTGTTTCATTAAATTGTGTTAATGTATTTTTGATTGATCGGTATCATACCAGTAATGATTGTCCAGCAATTGTTTTTATGATTAAACATCTTGCATTCAAGAATTTAACCACAAAGTCGCACAAAGTATTCACGAAGTCGCACAAAGACTTTTATAACCGGCGTCGCCCCTTTCACGCCTTTGTGACTTCCTTCGCGCTTCTTTGTGATTTACATTGTTGTTTGAAATCAAGTGGATCGCCATCAAGTCAGCGCTGGTCAGATTCATCAGAGTCAAATTTTACTGGTATAATTGTGCTCAATCAGAAGTATTTTATGACTATCCGTTTTAATACATAGACAAAGGAAACCTTATAAAAAGTTATTTATGACAGATAATGAGATTTCAGAAAAGATAATCGGTTGTGCGATTGAGGTTCATAAATCGCTTGGACCGGGTTTGCTTGAAAGCGCTTATCTTGAGTTTTTAGTGATAAATTTTAATGTTTTACGTTTTAAGGAATTAAAAGATTGGTTAACAAACTTTAGCTTTGCGGCTCTCTGCGGAAAAACTCAGCGGTTCTCTGCGGTTAAACCTTTTTTTACCGCAGAACCGCAAAGAAACCGCAAAGAGCCGCAGAGTAGCTAAATAATTATTTGGTAAACAAGCGGATGGTCATTCGGCTATTACGAATCGGAGTTTTCCTGTGGAAGTTTTTTCAATGCGATCGGAATAGATAATTTCAAAAGCGCTAAAACCAAGCCGCGATTTGATTTCACTGATCAAACGACGTTCATCGTCGGCGGCGTATAATTGGCTTTTCACAATACAAAACACAATCCTTCCCGATTTTTCCTGCCTTATCTGCGCTTCAACAACATTTGTCTGGTCTTTGAAAATATGATCCAAACGACCGATTCTGGTTCCGTCGCTCAAAGTAATGAAATCTTCCCGGCGACCGTCAATTGATTCAATAACCCTGCCGTTTCTGCCGCACGGACAACTCTGGTCGTCGGCAAGGGTTACGATATCGCCGGTATCGTACCTGAGAAAAAGCAGAATCTCATTTGAAAGGGATGTGCCAACCAGCCTGAATTTATTATCGGAACCGGAAACGGCAAGAAGTTCCACTATTGAATAATCCTCGTCAATGTGCAACTTATGGTATTCACATTCTGAAATATTGGCTACCGGTTCGGTAAGCCCGTAATGCTGGTAAGGTTCGACGCCAAAAACTTCGGAAATCACTATCCGCTGATGATCCAGAAGATTTTCGGCGCCTGTTGTAATAATTTTCAGTGGAAATTCAAGGTGAAGATTTTGTTCTTTCATCAATGAGGCAAGAGATGAAAGCGTGGATGGATAACCATGAATCCATTCAACTTTCCGCTGATTCATATCTTTGATGAAATACCCCGCATTTGATGAATTCAGGTGGTACATGCTGTATGAAATCTGATTCAGCCGGGGCAGGATTTTCCAGAATGGCGGTTTTTGCTTGTGAATCGGAATAATGGTTCTCCCACCGAAAACCGAACACCATGAATTGAGTTCAATCCCCAGGTTTTTCCGGTATCTCCACCATGTTGCCCATTGATAATGTTCCGCCGTAACCGTTTCGGGAAAAACAAATCCCGATCCGGTAGTTCCGCTTGTACGCGCCTGAAATTGTTTCCCTTTGAAAGATTGGTTGATAATAGCGGGGAAATTATCCTTAATGGCGGTTTTATCCTGTAGAGGCAGCTTTAATAACTCTTCAACGTCGTTGAAATTATGCGGGTCAAAACCAAGCCGGTCAAAGAGTTTACGATAGTAACCGGTATGTTCGTAAGAATTGATCAGATTATCCCGGAGCGACTTTATCAGGAAAGCCTGCAATTCATCTTTGCTTAATTTGTCATGTTGAGAGATTTCCTGAAATATTTTATGAAAACCGGCAGAATACCGCCGCCGCGCAATTCTTGCCGACTCGAATGCAAGAGAGATATCCTGAAACAGAGGCGGCAGGTTCCGGTAAAGTCTTTCCTTGAATTTCACGTCGGGGAACCATTAATTTTCGATATGACCTTTCCAGGCAAACTGAGGTTCAAACGGAATAACCATTGATTCGGGTAAATCCGAAAGAAGCCATTTATCATTCCCGGCGACGACCTGAATATCGGCATAATTGAAATCGCACAGGGGATATCTCTTTATTTGAAAAGCATTTCTGATAGTGGGAATTTTCATTGGGTCGAACCCCATCATTGCGGCGCAAACAGCGTCAATTGCCACAGGATTGGTTCCTGCAAAGATGTAGCCCATCTGTCGCGGGTTTGGCGACAGGGGACCATTTCCTTCGCCCGCTGATACTGCATCCACAATTCCGATATATTTTTTTGCATTAATCAGCTTTTCATCACGCATTTCGCCGTGAGGATTTGCATAGAAAAATGCCTTGTTCAAATCGAGAGTCATGCGCCACAAAGTGTCGTTGCCGTACCAGTTTCCGCTTCTTATGTTGTACTCAATTTCTCCGAAAACCGACCGGGCAGTTTTGCCCAATGGCTTCAAAAGTTTCGCCATTGCTGTATTGTGAAGAAATTTTTGCTTGACAAAAGCAAGTAAAGGTCCTTCGATTTGCGCCTGCAGACTATTCTGCGGAAACTGATCTCCGGATTCAGATGGACCTCCTTCAGCATGATGCGGTAAAAAGTTTTTATAGGTATTAATTCCAACCAGATTTTTGAGGCAGCAGGTAATTCCGGCTTTCTTATGCGTTTTGAGCTTTGGAAGATTGATGAATACATCAGCCTCAATTACCGACCGCGACAATCTGTAACGGTTGTTGCGCCCGTCGTGCGCTTCGTTGGTTTCTTTGATGTTGTAATCGGCGCCATAATAGCCTCTTTGCGATTTTTGGTGACCAAAAAACTCGCTTGCATCATCAAGCAGATTAACTTCGGTTTTTCCGAGAGGATCGCCTGCCAGTTTTTTCCGGTTAACCACAACATCGTCTTTTTGAATCCATTCATCATCTCTGAGATCAATGATTTCCAATACTATTCCTTTTTGTTTTACCTGGTTTTGCCACGCTTCCACGGGGTAACGCGACAATATTTTTATGAAAGATGAATCTGTTTGAGGCGCGTCGGCAATAATTATTTTGGCGCCAGGCTCGAGAATTTCACAAACCTTTGATAAAACTGCGGAAATTACCGCCGGATGCGTAATTACGTATTCCCATTCCTCCGGTTTTCTTAAATGGGATTCCTTTACCCAGTTTGGTTTCAAAATTACCGTGTCGCCGGGAGAAATCTGTCCGAACAATTCAGAAGGAAGTCCGGCTGCAATCGCTTCGGAGTCGTAGCAAGGCGTCTTGATTGCAAAAACATTAGTATTCATCTGCAAAATCATTGGTTTGGATTTGCAATATACTTATCCATCAAACGGCGGTAAAAAAAATAGCATCGTGGAAAATAGTGCATCAGAATATTATTGAAATAGCCGACAATAAAACTGAAGGACCTGACAGGGAAAGAAGTGCCGGCTATATCTTTTTTAATATAATATGCATCTTCGCATAACTGCAAACGTTTTTGTATTGCATGACCGCCTGCCTGAAATACCGGAACAACAAACCCAAGGTGTTTATGGCTTTTATAATTGCTCCTGTAAATTTCAAGGGTAAACTGGTAGTCGGCGCAAATTTTGTATTTTAAGTTATATCTGACCTCTCCGATATGGCTGGCGTTGTAAAATATTGCCTGATGCGAACACGGAAGGCTGTGCCATAAATAGCTGAGAACTCTTGCTTTGCGAAAAATGAACTTCCCATCAATATTATCTACAATATCGTCGCCGAGAAGAAATGTAGGAAGGTTTAATTCATTTTCCCTGATAACAGCAACGGTTTTTGTTAAAACGTCGTTTGAATATAAGTAGTCGCCGCTGTTTAAAAATAGAGCGTAAAGCCCGGTCATATATGACATTCCGATATTCATTCCATCATAAAGTCCGGCGTCAGTGGAAGAATTCCAGCGGAAGTTGACGAGGCGTTTCTCCTTTTCAATTTCACGAAGTTTCTCAATGGTTTGATCTGTTGAGGCGGCGTCCTTTACTATCCATTCAATCTGGGTCAGATCAATATCCTGATTGATTATTGACTGATAAGTTTTTTCAATACCTGCCCGGTTGTTTTTTGCCACCGAAATTATTGAGATATAGATCATCTGCTTTTTCCCCCTGATTTAATAAAATTGGAAATTTTATAGTAAAAATCAAGATTGTATTTTTCGATGACGTATTGACGCTGTTTCGGGAAAGTCAGCAGATACCAGGCATAAAAGAAAAAAAGCCGGATTGGTGAAAAGTATTGCCGTCGGATCATTTTCACCTCTTCAAGCGATTGATTCATGTTTTTAATAGAATAACCGCCGCCGCGATAGTTGATGGTTGGGTAGGGATAATAGAGTGAATCTTGTTTAAATTTCACAATAATTCTGATAAGAAACTCATAATCGGCGGCAACTTTATATCTCAGATTAATCCCGCCGAAACTATCGAAACAGCTTTTCTTAAAGTAACAAACCTGATGGCAAATCATGGTGCGCATCAGGTACGACGAGGTCAGTTTTTCAGGGCTTCGGATAAGAGATTTATTTGATCCTTTCAGATAATCGGAGTAGATGAGCGCGGGTTTTTTCTCTCCGGTAAGCGAAGCGATTTTCAGCAGCACATCGCCGGAGATAAAGGAATCGCCGGCATTTAGAAAAAGGATATAATCGCCCGAGGCGTGTTTCACCGCCTGGTTCATGGCGTCGTAAATGCCATCGTCGGAGTTTGTAATTGTTTTAATTCTGACGTCGGATGGCAACGAATTTAAGGAGTTATCGGAAGATCCGCCATCCTTGATAATAATTTCAAAATCCTGAAAAGATTGATTTAATACAGATAGGACGGTATCAGTCAACTGAGTTCCCGGATTCAATGTGACCGTGATAATCGAGAAGAATGGTTTCTCAGACCTTTCTGTCATTGTAGTTTTTCATATTAACCGATGTGTAATAAACAATAAAGAAGATCAGAAAAACCAGTCGCAGCCCAGGTTTGACGAGAAAGAAATATCCTTTGATGTTGCATATCAGAAAAGTAAGAAAAGCAACAACGATAAAAACTTTTATTTTCAGATTTTCAAAATTGAATTTCAATGATTTAAAAGTTTGATAAAAGGCAATAAACAAAACCGAAAATTGCAGAATCAGATATGTAATACCGCCATAAAATATCTGGTTGATATAGCCGACATCCGAATTTTTATTGTTGCTGTAAAAGATACTTTCCCCGGACCCGAACAAAATCTGATTATTGTCCGGTAAAAATACCATTTCGCGAAGCACAGAGTAGTTCGCCGTTTCATCATTCCTGTTTGAAAAAAGGAATTTTGCGGTCACGTCAAAGAAGCTATAACCGAAGGAAACGCCTTTTTCCAGTTTGCTTTTCCATAGAACGTCAGGATTAAAATAGATGATGAAGAGTCCGATCAATACAATAAATGCCAGTATTGCCCTGATTTTTATTTCACTTTTCTTAAAGAAAAAAATTACTGACAAAAGAACGAAAATCACAACCGGCGTGAATCCAATTCGCGCATTAAAAGAAATAGATAATAAAAGAAATGGTACAAACAGGAGATAAAAATATTTTTCCTGAAAGGCGAAATAGAGACAACACACAATTCCAATTCCCTGTACAACAGGCATAGTAAAAAAGTAATCGTCGGACATGCCGAATCCGCGGTAATTTATGCCAAAATTGTAGGTTTTCTGATAAAATAGCACAACGTTGTTTATATAGATGTTCAGCTTCGGGTTTACAAAACCAACTATGGAAATCAAACTTTGAACTACTGTGATTATGATAATGCTGTAAAGTAAAAAATTGTATGTGTCGGCATCTTGTTTTTGGAACCATTCAAGGTACAGAACAACAAAAAACATGGAACTAACCAGAACCTCGGTAAGTAACAGCAAATTGTGCAATATGTAATTATATTCAGTTGGAGTGAACAGATAGAGGATTAAAGTATAAACGGAGACGATAATCTGAACTACTACGGTAAGACTGAAAATTGGATATTTGAATAACCTGGCATATTTATCAGGATAGAAAAAGAGAGAAAAGAAAAACAGCAGGTGAACCAGTTTGTCTGATGAAAATGAAAAAAATGCAAATGGGGGTCCATAAATGTATATGAACAATAGAAATAAAAATACAACTTTTTTAAGAATGTCAGAAAGCATTATAATTGACTGAAAGATTATTCAAGAGTTGAACAATGATGACTTTTGAAAATGATGAGCATATTGAAGGGAATCCTTCCTCCTTTGACAGATGCCATTCTTCGATACTACGCTTTCCAATAGAACAAAAATTTGATACATGCAACAAAAAACCTTCTGTTGTGCCATAGTCGAATTGACTTGAACAGGTTTAAAAATGCTTTTTTCTTATGCAGGGTAAAACCGGAGAACAAGTCAAATTTTCGCAGATAGACCAATGTTTTTGCCTTTTTGTACAGCTTGTGTGTCTTATAGCCTTCAATAACCATCAAATGAGAATCGGCGTCGCGGTCGAACCGCTCAATTTTGACGGCGGTATCTATATAGCGAAAAAAGCCCAGATAGTCATCTAAAAAGCCAATGCTGTATTTTCCTGCAATTTGCAGATTCATATAATAATCTTCGGCGAAAACTCCTTCCTTATACAACCCGACTTCTTTATAAATATCTGTTCTCAGCATATAATTTACAGGTGGATGCAGTTTGAAAAGAAAAATATCGTCAAAAAGCCATCCTCCTTTTAAAAGGCGATTGTTGGCATCCATTTTTTTAACGATGGCAGAATTTTCATCAACATAGTAGGTTTTGCCAAAACACATAGGGTAAAAACGATTTGATTCCATGAATTCAACCTGTTTTTCGATTTTATCAGGCAACCAATAATCATCTGATGAACAACCCGAAAAATATTTTCCATGAGAATATTCCAGTATTCCCCTATTCAAGGTATAAGCAATTCCATGATTTTCCTGAAAAACCAGCTTAAATCCATACTTCGCCTGCAACTCTTTCAGAATTTGCGGACAATTGTCTTTTGAACCATCATCAATTATAACATGGAACAATTGTTGAAACCAACGGTTGTTCACTTTTTTTTGCAATCTCCATAGTTATTGTCTGAAGCGCCTTTCTTTAAAACCAGTAATAATTGCCTTTAATCCTAATCGCTTATCTAACTCATTATACGAATACCAGATTGATATAGCTAAAAAACCTATCCCGGTGATATAGGAATATGGCTTTCCCAAATACTTGACAACAATGAAACAACAAATTGTCAGTAAAAATTGTAGAGTAAAAATTCTGAAACAAGCAGGGTCAAAGGAAAATTGGTATTTCAGTTTGCCAATAATGAAAACCTGAATAACATACAGAAAATAACCTATCATAAAAGAGATACCCAAGCCTGTTAAACCCATGAAGTGATATCCAAGTATATTTAAGCCTAACGCATAAAAATTTCCAATCAACTCACTCCAAAAGAATAGTTTTGAAGCTCCTTTTGCCAATAGAATAAAAGCAATTGCCCAACTGACAGCTTTAAACAGCATCCCCAGCGCTGCCCAGTGTATCATTGCATCAACGGCAATAAATTTATCGGAATAAAGAATGATTACCACCCATTGGATAAATACCATAAATAGCAAAATGATGGGCGCCATAATCAGCAAGGAAATTTCTGCCTGCTGGTTGATGGTTTGTTTGCACAACTTATTGCTGTGGGCAACTGCCGAAAGGCGTGGGTAATAGTCGGTTCCCATAGCAGTAAAGATCAAACCTACATACCCGTTAATGATAGTAAATCCGGCTGTGTACAAACCAACTTGTGAAACTCCGCCGGTATTGCGGATAAAAATGCTTACCAAATAGGTTGCTCCCAACGAAATCAGCCCACTCATGCTTATCATAAACCCCAGTGTAAGCATATTTTTGCCTTCGGCAAATGTCCTGATCCGGGATACCTTTACAGGTACAGTTTTAACCTTTTTTCCAAAATACCAGGCAACAAGTACAGAAATTACAGATGCAATTATTATTGAGGGGACAATTCCATCAATGCCAAACCTGTAATAGAGTGGAACAGTAATAATTAAACCCAAACTGCTACCGGTTAAACTTGCTTTGGCAAGATACTGCAATTTGCGCATTCCCTGAAGAACCACCAATTGTCCGGTACTCAGTTGGGTAAATAAAAGCGTAACTGAAATCCAAATAAAAGCCCATGTATAATCACGATTCCCAAACGTAAACTGGCTTAACCATGGAGAAAGCGTCAGCATAACCACAGCGCCTGTTGCGCCTGTAATCCAAACCAAGCGCCTGATTACTGTTAGTATTATGGCGATCCGTATTTCATTGCCTGCGCCGTTTGCCATTGCCACATTTCTTACTGAACTCGTACCCAACCCAAAATTCGTTAATCCACCAATTAAACCCGTGGTTGTAGTAAGTAAACCAGCTATTCCCATCCCGGCAGGACCAAGCAAGACGGCAATAAATTTGGATCGTATAATTGAAATGATGATCGTAAAAACCTGAACGCCCCCGAAAATTGAAGTGGCTTTCATAATCTGTCGGTAGGAGGCTTGTTGGTCGGACATTTATAGTATTAACTGGAAAGAAAGTTAACCCTGATAATTATTAATTGTGGCAACAATAAATTCAATATCATGGTTTTCCATTACAGGACTGATTGGAAAGCTCAATACCTAGCCGTGGATTTTTTCTGTGACAGGAAGGGTTATACCATTCCAGTGTTTATAAGCAAGTTGTTTGTGCGGGGGGATAGGATAATGGATCAGGGTTTGGACGCCGTGTTCGGCGAGGTATTGCTGGAGTTTGTCGCGGTTTGCGGTTCGGATGATAAAGAGGTGCCAGACGTGTGATTTCTGATTTCTGATTTCTGATTTCTGATTTGCAGGATATGGAAGAAGGATTTTCGAATTACTGATATTCTCGCAATAATATTGAGCTATTTCTCTTCGACGTTGGTTTTCGGCGTCAAGATATTTGAGTTTGATTCCGAGGAATGCGGCTTGTATTTCGTCGAGACGGCTATTGAGTCCCTGGTAGTCGTTTACATATTTTTTCGTACTGCCATAATTGGCAATAGCCCGAACCAGATGCGCAAGTTCATCATCGTTTGTAGTAACGGCGCCTGAATCGCCGAGGGCGCCAAGATTTTTACCGGGATAAAAGCTGAATCCGGCTGCATTGCCAAGCGAACCGGATCTTTTTATATCGGATTCTGATGGTTCCGGGTAAGAAGGTTGGTAAACCGCTCCTATTGCCTGGGCGTTATCCTCGATTATTTTAAGGTTGTAACGTTGTGCCACCGATTCCAGCTCTTCGCCCCAGCATATCTGTCCGTAAAGGTGTACCACCATAATGGCGCGGGTTCGTGGGGTAATATGTTTTTGAACCAATGAAATATCAAGGTTATATGTATTGATATCCGGTTCAACCAGGACTGGTTTCAACCGGTTATCGGTAATTGCAAGGATGCTGGCTATGTAAGTATTAGCCGGGACGATCACTTCATCGCCTTCCTGCATAACTCCCATTTCGATATAGGCTTTCAGGATCAGGCGCAGGGCGTCTAATCCATTGGCAACGCCGATGGCATGTTTTACGCCAATGTAGTTGGCAAGGTCGTTTTCAAAGCGGCTAAGCCTTTCGCCTTGCAGAAACCACCCGGAATCAATTACTTCATTGGCTGCCTGCCTGAGCTCAATTGCATACTGAGCGTTTATTTTTTGGAGGTCAAGGAATTTAATCATATACTTTGCAATTTTTCAATCTCTTCGGTTGTGAAAAATCTGATCAATTTGGCGGGATTTCCACCAATAATTGAAAATTCAGGGAACGATTTATTTACAAAACTATTGGCAGCCACCACGCAATAATCGCCCAAAGACACATTCGGCATGATAATGGCGCTTGCTCCAATCCAACAATGGTTGCCGATGTTGATGGGTCCTGTTACTAAGGGGAAAACTTTTTGCATTTGGGGGGAATTTGTTGGTCCCGAATCCGCCATTATGTTTACATTTTGCCCTATCCCAACATTTTTTCCGATTTTCACCCTGGCGGCGAAACCGTTTATAATGCTGTTCATGGCGATAATTGAACCTGCCCCGATTTCGAGAGGGTTATCAGACCCGCCAAAAATGCTGCACCTTTTGGCGATTTTAACCCGATCGCCAATAATCACATTATTTATTGAAGAAGAGGGGTCAATTTCCACATCTGACCCTAAGTTGATATTAGCAAATTTCATGAGTTAGCCTGTTTTATGAATGATTTCATTACTTCAAGGAAGTATAAAAAATCCTGCTCGTCCAATGCCTGGTGGACAGGTAGGAAAAATGATTCTTCACCATAGAAAACACTGCACTGTACGCCGTGAGAATAAAAATGAAGTTTCAGTTTTTGAAGGTCATTTTCCGACATGGCGCTTCTGAATAAAAAAACACCGGGAACAATCCCCGGTTTTAGTTCAAAACGAGTATCAACCCCAAAGGGCTGAAGTATTTTTTCCAGATAGCGATGGTTGTTTATCCGTTTTTCAATGATTTCATCTTTCATCTGAATATGATAAGAAAGAACATTCTTCATTAACCGGATGATGTTGTCGTCGCAAATATATTCGGCAGTCGCGGAAATGCTGTTCTTTGACACCAAAAGCCCGCCTGTTTGAACCGGGAAGATTTTCGGGAAACTATAGATTACAAAATCACCCACTTTACCGATCAACCCTTGTTGATCTGTGGAGAAAAACGAATGGGCGCAATCTTCGATAATGGGAAGATTGTATTTCCTCATATCTGCAATTTCTTCGAAAGGAAATCCAAATTCGTGATTCACCAGAATAACTCTGGTGTTTTTATCAATTTTTCGGGACCAGCCGCAAAATTTTTCAATTTCGTCGGTCACACAATGACTGATGTAAGAATTTCCGGAAGTGGTAAGAATGGCGACCACATCTTCCCTGTTTAAATTCAACTGATGAAGCGCAAGACCGATAGCGGCTCGACCATTTATGGTGTAGAAAAAGCGATTGGGAGAAAACCTGCTCTGGAAATACTGATCAATGATATCCGAATCAGGCAGCGACCGATTCATTATAAAATCGTGGTTTGCGAACGGACATATTTTTATATCCGGCAACAATTCGACGGATGGATTAAGTACAAATCTGTTAACAACCGTTGCTTTCACAGGCTATACTGATAAATCTCATAAAGCGTTCCTCTTCCGCCAAATCCTTCCTTTTGAAAAATTAAACTTTCGTTTAAAAATTCACCCAGCCCTACAGTTGAACTGCCGAAGTCAAAAACAGGGAAATCCAGATATACTTCGTTGATCAGTTTATCGAAAAGCAGGTCAAGAGCGCCGGTTTGTTTACCTTTCTCATTTGCCGAAATGTATTGCACATGCACAACCTGTTCCATGATGTACATCACACAACCTGCAACAGTTTCGCTGCCATGCATTGCAACGTGGAGCCTGATGTTTTCGGGAAAAAGTTTTTGCAAAAGCGATATTTCATCAACGGTATGGGCAGGTTTTGTTTTATGACGATTTTGAAGGGTATTTTCAAGAATCGTCCAGAACTCCTTGAAATCAACGCTCGTTTCAATACTGATGTTTGCTTGTTTGCTTTTTCTTATCCCGCTTTTTCTTGATTCTGTAAATTGAATTTTCTGACGCTGATAGATAGTTGAAGATAAATTGCAACCTATTTTTACGGCTCCCAGTTTAAATAGGGCATAGACGTCTTCCTGCGCGGGTAATTTTTGATAGATATATGGCAGTGGCTTATAAATTACCTTTTCAATTCCATCTTCGGACAATTTCTCATTTAAAAGATTGAAGATATAAAGGACTTCAGTGGCAGTTACCGCCGTTGGCAAAACCAAGCCGCCATAAGTCAGTCCCTGATGAGAGAAAAAAGTGGAGCCAAAGCTGTTTCCCGGTAAAACTCCATGGAGCTTGCCTTTGCGGTAAATGAGAAAAGAATGATCTGAAAACCGGTCGGCATGGTAATCCATGTATTTTCGGAGGAACAGAAAAGTGTCGGCGCGGGAAGATAAAAGAAACTGATCCCAAAGAGCGGCGTCGCCGGATTGGTACCTTTTTAATTCAATCATGGGTTAATCCAATGAAATCATTCAAATCCCTCATGTAGTCGTTTTCATCATATTTATGCGAGGCTAAAACCAGACAGATAGCTCCCGAAGAAAAATTGAGCAGCTCTCTCCAAATCCAGGGCGTTACCAATAATCCGTAATCGGGGCGGTTCAATGTTACTATTTTCTGATTCTTTCCATCGTTCAAAAGCACATTGAATGCGCCGCTTGCCGCAACTATCATTTGGGTCAGCTCTTTATGGGCATGCCCTCCCCGCGATTCGCCGCCGGGGATATCGTACAGGTAATAAACCCGCCTGATGTCAAAAGGCACGTTATTCCGACCTTCCAGAATTGTGATATTCCCAGCCCTGTTGTGTATTTTGTTCAGCGGAATAATTCCGCAATCGAAAACGCTACTTCGCGGCATTTAATCTGAAAGTTAAAAAGTCGTCGAAATTCCTGATATAATCATTCTCGTCGAAATGAGTTGAACTTAGTACCAGCGCGAGGGAATTGGTGGAGAAATTCTGCATGCCGCGCCATAATCCGGCGGGTATGAAAAGTCCGTAGTAAGAGCGGTTGAGCGAAAACACCTGATATTTAGCGCCGTCATGCACCTCAACTTCAAAGCTACCCGATAGCGCCACTATAAATTCCTGCTGCTCTCTGAAAGCGTGACCGCCTCTTACCTGTCCGCCGGGAACATCATAGATCCAGTAAGTCCGGTTGATTTTGAACGGGACATGCCTCTCCTCCTCAATGAAGGAGAGGTTTCCACGAGGATCTTCAAGTTTTGGCAATTGGATTATTTCT
>JAPLDO010000087.1 GCA_026391715.1 Bacteroidota bacterium | reverse complement strand
GTTTCATAAGGATATAATTGAAAAACTGAGTCAGATTGATCATAATATTGCCGACCATGAAGATAAAATCTTATTGATCTTTGAATATCTCAAACAACTTGAACAATCCAAACAGGAGGAGTCGTCGTTCAAAGATCGCAGGCGGATCGGGTTCCGGCAGGGTAAATAGCCGAAATATTAACCCATTTTGCAGCTAAACTCTTATAACTTCCTTAGTTTGAGTTAATACTGACGAGAAGAGTTCTGTTTTGAGCACTACAGATTTTTTTCTGATAAAGGGAGCGTATTTGTAATTCAGGGCATCGTAAATCTGCTTTGCTTTTTCCTCAGGTTCCGAACAACGCCTTACACTGATAATTTCATCCGATTTGTTTTGCGCCTGGGTTGTGACACATTTCTGGGTGTTCATAATCCTGACGATCTCTCTCCAATCGCTTCTTATTCCCTTTTGTTTCAATTGATAACGGACGGTGTTGACAAGCCAGTATGCAAGTAATCCCAGATGAAGGTGGGACAAAGACGCATCATCGGTTTGATGAAATATTGGGCGTAAATCAAGATCGTTTTTCAGGACTCGAAACGTATATTCGATATCTCTAATAGTATTATAGAACATCCATACGGTGGCCTCATTTGGGTCAGCCAGGGAGGTGCGAAGAAAATATATTCCGCTGTTTTGATCCGGATCAACGGCAGGTTTGATTTCCCATGAAACCGATGTTACAATATTTTTATCGTTGCTAAGAACATCAATTCGGTAAAAACGATGGATCGAAGGATATTTCTGTTTTAGCCGGCCAACCCGTTCATGGACTTTGTCCAGTTGCTTCACCCCGCCTTTTTTATGTAAACTGCTTTTTATATTGACCAAACCTTCTTCGAAACGATCCTTAAACCGACTGTTCATAGCGCTTTCCTTGATCCCTTTCGAATCGCTTTTCACCCGCAATATGTAATCGGTTTGAGAATCGACTTTTGCCTTGACAAGTTCAATCCGTTGTCTTTTTTTGTCCAAAACCGTTATACCACAACCGCCTGGCTCTATGGTATATTCCTTGAAATTTGATCTCGAAACACACAAATAATCATATCCTTTTTCACGGATCAGGTTAAGGTTTTCGTCGGTGGCAATTCCGGCATCAATGACCACCAGCGCTTTTTGCCCTGTTGATGAAGTCGCCAGGCGAAGTTTGTCGATCATATCGGCCAGGGTTTTACAATCGGCCTTGTTCCCTTCGTAGATGGTAGAGTATTTGATAAACCCTTCCGGGTTTACAACCACTGCCATGACCACCAGCCTGGCATCGCTGCGTTTCTCCTTGCTCCGTCCGAAACGGGCGATCCGGCTATGACGCTTGTCCCCTTCAAAATAGGTATTGGTCAGATCATACAAAATGATCTTGTCTTGTAAATCAAATAGTTCATTGGTGCGATGGGATAAATATTGTTCCAAACACTCCTTCTGTTCATATAAGGCATGGCTAATTTTATAAAGATGGTCTTTGGTAATCATTTTAGCATCGTAGCCTGTAATCTCACAGACTGCCGAATTTTCCCTGATCCAAAAACTGGTCTTGTACTCTGATGCGGGATAAACGGCACGACTGATCAAATGGGTCATGGCCAAAGCAATCTTTTTATTGTCCCACCCCTTGCTTTCAAGAAACTTGTCAAGCGATAGTTGCCTGATTGCCTGGGAACATAACCACTCGGCCCCGACTTCACGGACCTCCTTGTTCCGTAAGGTATTCATATCAATGGTTTGCCAATCCCTGTTTTTTTTGTTGTTTGGCAAAACATCGATGCGCTTTCCCTTGACCATTTGCATGTAAAACCGTTCGACGTAACTGGAAACCATCGGATCGGGTTCGTCGTGAAAAAGTGTGTTGTCAATCCCTTCTATACGCATGCTCAGGCCTTGCTGAATTTTTTTCAGCTGCTCTCCACTTAACTCATCCAGAAATCCAGCGGACAGCATGGTACGATGACATATCCTGTTATCCCGGTTCCGGTAACTCTCCACCAAACGATAGTAGCCCGAAAGCTCCCCGGTTCTTGGATTATGGCGCATGCTTGCTCTGAAATACATGACCGCAAAGTACCTACTTTTACCCTTCCATGTCAATACCCCCCTGGGCACTACAAATCGAAAGTAAATCTGTCCGCCTATTGATAATCAATAATATAAAAATATACCACCAGATAAAACACACGTAAACCCTAAAAAATCCATTGGTTTTTCCCGATTTTTAGGAAATTTTAACAAATGAGAGGGGGCGAGCTGCAAAATGGGTTAACAACTTGACCAAAGTAGATAAGCAGTTTTTATTTTATTGCCCGCCACATTTTTTACAGGATTACCTATCGGCGAAAGGTTTCAGTGATTCCGGGAGTTTTTCGAACCGTGGATTTTTCTGCGGAATTACTGATGGCTGCCCGTTTTTCTCCATGATTTTCATTCCCTTATCTTTTGAGAGCAGGAATTCCAGAAATGCAAGCGCGACTGGTTTATTGGGGGCATTTTTCAGAATTGTGATTCCATAAATCATGGGTTCGCCTTTCATATTGACTTTCAAACCGGGTTCCTTTCCGTTGATGGAAACGACAGCGGAATTATAAAACCCGGATAATGCAGGATCTCGAAGGTTGATTTCAGGAGGCAATTCAAGGTATTTCAGTTTGTGCTGAACGGCAACCGATTTATACAGAAAAATATAATCAACCGAGTTGGTTTCGAGCAGTGGAATCAAATCAACCTCCTTTGGGCGGATGAAATTATTGTCTTTGTCAGTGAGTCGGTTAGCAAGCCCGGGTTGTTTGTAAAATTTTTCGGCAAGTTGCATGGTCATCACCGAGCGGTAACCGCAAGGGTCTGCGTTGGGGTCGGAACGACTGAATGTCACATCCTTCCTGAGCAGAATATCGAACCAGTTATTCCTGTTGATTTCATTTGCATATTTTGCTTTCGGCGTATAAACCAGGCACATCTCATTGGCGACAAAACGGATATTCCAATCGCAATACTGAGGGATGAGCATTTTATCAATAACCGTATAATCGGCTGAAGCAACGATATCGCAGGGTTTATTCAGGTCGGTAACCTTGCGGGCGCAGTCAACGCTACCTGCCGATTCCATCAGGAAGTTTACATCGGGATAAAGCTTTTTAAATGCGGCGGCAAGTTCCTTCATTGGAACCGATAAACTTCCGGCGTGAAAGACGATCAGGTTGCCCGAAAGTTTTGGTTGCGATTGTTGTGCGAAAATCCCAAAAGAGGTGATTAAAACAAATAGCGTTATGAAAATACTGCTTTTCATAAAAATGTCATTTTGATTCCAACTCCTTTATAAAATTCTCAAAACCTATCTGAATATGGGCGTCAACGGAATTATGAAAAGCGTCGAAAGCCATAACCAGTCGTTTACCTTCCTCCGAAAGTTCGGTTCTGCCGCCATCGGCTCCTCCGCGATGTTTTTCGAGCAATGGGAAACCGAAGAATTTTTCGATTTTTTTCAGATTTCCCCAGGTCCGGCGATATGTATATCCCAACTCATCGCAGGCAGCTTTTATCGAACCCTTTTCTTCAATCAGTTTGAGCATTTTCCATTTTCCGTCGCCCAGAATGCCTGTTTCCTTTTCATCCGACATCCAGATTTTATAATGGAGCCGGATATCTGATAATTTATTGGTGAACTTAGTTTCCATAAGGTACAACTCAGTTTGCAAATTTACTTTTTTTCGATAAGCGCCATTTGACCAATCGAAAGCCAACTGAAATAATTTCACTACGGGAATCTATTGCAGTCAGTTTTAGATGACATTTAAAAGTAATGGTTGAGTCCACTCCGAAAAGTAGCCGGAAAAATTGGAATTTCCGATCAATGCCCGCCAACTTGCGAATAATCAAATTCCCAGTAAAATCCTGTTCCAGCGTGCATCATCCATTTTCGATCCCATACACTCTATTACGTTGCCGGCAAGCAGGGCGCCAAGTTCACCGCATTTTTGTAAAGGCATTCCGGCAGCATGCCCGTAAAGGAAGCCTGCGGCGTACAGGTCGCCGGCGCCGGTGGTGTCAATTGGCTGCGCAGGGATAACGCCGATCTCGCAATATTCAGCAGTCGTTTTAATCAACGAACCAAGGCTTCCGGTTTTCACGATGGCAATATCCACGAATTTTGCGATTTCATGTACGGACTGTTCCGGGCGATGCCCTGTAAAAGCCAGAGACTCTTCTTCGTTGGCAAAAAGAATATCAACATATTTCCTGATAATCTCATGCAGGAAATCGCGGTTAGCCTCCACCACGTTATAACTTGCCATATCGAGCGAAACAATCAATCCGTTTTCCTTTGCAAGTTCCACCGCCCGTCTGATTAGTTCATGATTCTGAACCAAATACCCCTCGATATGAAAATAGTGGTACTTGCTGAATATCGGATGCCCCTCTCCCCCTCCCTTTTTGGGGAGGGGGTTGGGGGGTGGGGTCTCTCCCCCTCCCTTTTTGGGGAGGGGGTTGGGGGGTGGGGTAAGATGTTCCGCCGAAAGCTCAATCGCAGCTCCCAGATAAGTGGCAAATGTGCGCTCTGAATCGGGAGTGACCAGCGTAACCGCTCTGCCAGTCTCCTGTTTGCTGTGAATCATGTGAGGTTCAACTCCTGCCTGGATCAGATCGCGAACAAAAAAACCTCCCAGTTCGTCCTCGCCAATAACACCGATATAACCAGCAGAAGCTCCTAACTTTGCAAGTCCGTGAATTGTGTTGGCAGCGGAACCGCCCGCAGACTGGGTTTTTTTATAACCTTTCAGCGCAGTTAATATTGAATTGCTGCGTTCGCGATCAACCAGTTGCATACTTCCCTTGGGCAGGGCGAGCATTTCGGGAATCGTATCGCTTTCAACAGGAATTATAATATCAACCAGGGCATTGCCCATTCCGAGTATCCGTTTCATAAAAGTAGATTTTAAAGTTGGCAAAGATAATATTCATTTTTCTCAATTTTATCTACTATTCTTTAACAGTCAACAAAAGCTTACAGAATAGATTCTGTTGGTGGATTCATCAATTACAGTTGGCTCTTCCCAATTGTTTATATATAAAAGCTAAAAACAGAGTACCTTTGTGAAATGTGAGTTCCGATTACATGCCTAAATTGTAAATACTACCGAGTTTTCATTTTGCGAAATGTTGATTTATGAAAAATTCCCATGACAAATCAGAAGCTGAAATCCTTCGCCAAAAGGCTGAAGAGGCGCTGAAAATGAACCCCATAAACTTATCGCCTCATTATGACGCCGACATGCTTAAACTCATTCACGAGCTGGAGGTGCATCAGTTTGAGTTGGAAATGCAGAACGAAGAACTCTTAATGGCAAAAGAGGATGCTGCAAAAGTCGCCACCGATAAATATGCCGAATTATACGATTTTGCGCCAACCGGATATTTCACGCTTTCCACAGAAGGTAAAATCCTTGAGCTAAACCTCTCTGCATCGCAAATGCTGGGCAAAGAACGCGCACATTTAATAAACAGCAGGATTGGCTTTTTTGTGTCTGACGAAACCAGACCAATCTTCAACAGTTTTCTCGATAAGGTATTTAACAACAAAGTCAAAACCTACTGTGAGGTTGCTCTTACAAGCGCCTCCAACATACCAATCTATGTTTACCTTGCCGGCGTCGCTGCCGAAAATAGCGAACATTGCCTTGTAAACATTGTTGACATCACGGAACGCAAATTGGCTGAACAGGATTTAATCATTGCCAACAAAGAACTTCTGTTTCAAAACGAGGAGAAAGCAAAACGGGCAGCGGAATTAACTATTGCCAACGAAGAACTTCTGTTTCAAAACGAGGAGAAAGCAAAACGGGCAGCGGAATTAATAATTGCCAACAAAGAGATTGTCATTCAAACAGAGCTTAACATTGCAAATGCTGAAAAAGTTAAATTAGCGGCTCTACATCAGGAGGCGCTGCATCGTCTTGAGAAAATCGCCAGTCGCTTGCCCGGAATGGTTTACCAATTTCGATTAAACCCCGATGGAAAGTACTGTTTTCCATTCGCAAGTAAAGCTATAAATGAAATCTATCGCGTAACCTCTGATGAAGCGATAGAAGATGCATCCAGTGTATTTGCTAAAATTCACTCTGACGACTATGCCGGCTTTGTCGCCTCCATGCGTGCGTCGGCGCAAAATTTAACGCCCTGGCAAGAGGAGTACAGGGTTAAGTTTGACGATGGCACAATCCGCTCGCTTTACTGCAACGCTGTGCCGCAGAGAGAAAAGGATGGGTCGGCGCTTTGGCATGGCTTTATTACCGACATTACCGACCGCCTCGCTGCCGAACAGGCAGTAAGGCAGGCAGATGAAGCGTTGCGGGAGAATAATTTAAAAATAGATATTGCAATGAATGTGGCAAAAATGGCTTGGTGGGAAATGGATATAACTACCGGTAATGTATCTTGTGATAAACGCAAAGCTGATATGTTGGGTTATCCTCACGAAATGTTTAACCATTATCAGGATTTTGTGAATCTGGTCCATCCGGAAGATTATGAAAAGGCAATGGATGCAATGCGAGGACATTTCACCGGGGTTTTTGATAAATATGAAGTTGAATATCGGATTTTAACAAGTTCAGGCGAATATAAATGGTTCTATGATATCGGTTCAATAGTTAACAAAGATTCTGATGGAAAACCGCTTTATATAAGAGGTATGGTTCTTGACATCTCCGAGCGGAAGATTACCGAAGAGGCATTGCAAAAGAGTGAAACCCTTGTGCATACTCTCATCCATTCCATACCTGATCTGATTTGCATGAAAGATACAAAAGGCTTATATATCTCGTGTAACACGATGTTTGAACGTTTTTTAGGCGCGAAGGAAGCCGAAATCGTCGGAAAAACTGATTATGACTTTGTAAATAAACAGCTTGCCGACTTCTTGCATAAGCAGGATGAAGACGCCATGGCGGCAGGCAAACCAACCAGCATGGAAGAATGGATCACATTCGCCGACGATGGGCACAACGCCTGTCTGGAAACTATCAAAGCTCCGATATACGATTCGCATGGTACGCTAATCGGCGTGTTAGGAATCGGTCGCGACATCACAGAACTCAGGAAAGCAGAAAAAGAAAAGCTGGATGTTTCTGAAAGCAGATATCGTTCCATTTTTCAGGGAAGTACCGATGGAATTATTATTGCCGATCCGGAAACGAAAATGATAATGTTCGCTAATCCTGCTCAATGTCAAATGCTTGGATATACCGAAGATGAACTGAAAAAGATGAGCATTTCGGCAATTCATCCGGAAATTTCTTATGCGCAAACGCTTAACGAGTTTGAAAAACAGGCGCGTGGTCAGAAAAATATTCCCGATAATATTCAATGTCTTAAAAAGAACGGTGAAATTTTCTACGTTGATATCACTTCTGGTTTTATTGATTTAAACGGCAAAAGACAAGTGGTGGGTTTCTTCAGAGACATCACCAAGCGCAAACAGTCGGAAGATGAGCTTAGAGAAGCATTAGTAAAAGCCGAATCGGGCAACCGCCTCAAAACGGCTTTCATGCAGAATATTTCACATGAAGTCCGCACACCGCTGAATGGCATTCTTGGCTTTGGCTCTCTGCTCGCCGAACCAGACCTTACAGAGGAAGATAAGCAACAATTTATCGCACTGCTCCAGGCTTCAAGCAACCGACTGGTAAATACCATCACCGACTACATGGATATTTCCCTGATTTTGTCGGAAAATATCAAGACCAGTCCCAATTCAGTTAACTTAATGAAGGCTTTGACAGAGATAAAAAATAAATATCAGAAATTAGCCGACATCAAAAAACTCACGTTTAATCTTATAATCCCTGAAGAAAATGAGGATTTTGCCTTCAGACTGATCCTGAATTATTCCGAAAAATAATCTCTCACTTCATTGACAATGCCATCAAATTCACTCATAAGGGTGCGATTACCATGGGATTTTCAGTAAAGTCTGCCAGCGTTGAAATTTTCATTAGCGATACCGGAGTTGGCATTGAAATAAAGGCTCTGGAACAGATATTTGAGAGTTTTATACAGGAAAATACCTCAAGTACCCGCGGTCACGAAGGGAGCGGATTAGGGTTGTCAATTATCAAGGGGTTTGCGAAGTTGCTTGGAGGAGAAATTCGGCTGGAGTCAGTAAAAGGAGAAGGCTCGTCATTTTTCTTTTCCCTGCCAATAATGCCGCTACCGCCGGAGAAAGGTGAAACAGGCAAAGTTAAGAAGCGGCTTTCTTTACCCGAATTCCCGGCGATCCTGATTGCTGAGGACGACCCTCTCAATATGGTTTATATGGTTACTATTTTAAAAGGAAGAGTTTCGTTTATTTATAAAGCAACCAATGGCATAGAAGCAGTGAAAGTATGCCGTGAACATCCCGAAATATCAATGGTGTTTATGGATATTAAAATGCCGGTGATGAATGGAGTCGAAGCAACCGGCGAGATTCGGAAATTTAACCAGGATGTTGTCATAATTGCTCTTACAGCTTATGCTAATAATGGTTTCAGAGAAGAAGCAATAGCGTTCGGCTGTAACGATTATTTAACGAAACCTGTGGAAAAGAAGTTGATACTTGCGCTAATGGATACATATTAAAAATTGAGTCCACTCCGAAAAGTCAAAAAATAAATAAACTGTTATTTGTCATATCATCCATCATTGTACCCCACCCCCAACCCCTCCCCAAAAAGGGAGGGAAGTGGTGTTCTAATCAGCATAATACCATGATTAACAGATCTATAGCATATTAGCACAAGCTCCCCCTTCCCTTTTTGGGGAAGGGGTCCTTTTTGGGGAAGGGGGTCGGGGGGAAGGGGTCCTTTTTGGGGAAGGGGGTCGGGGGTAAGGG
>JAPLDO010000066.1 GCA_026391715.1 Bacteroidota bacterium | reverse complement strand
TTCAATCATCAATGGATTCAATGCCTTACGTAGCGGCATGTTCTATCTGAACTCAAGCTGGAGCTTTCCGGATTTCGCAACGATCTTCTGGTCTTCGACATCATCGGGGCAGTTAAAGGCAATATCGCATGGGATGAATTTTTATAATTTTTCGGTATCGTTTTATCCGGCATCAAGGGGGAATGCGTTTGGGGCGAGGTGCATCAGCGATTAGGTGCGCCCGGACGCACTCTAAACTGGGGAAGTAGAGATGTGTCAGGCGGTCGCGGATGAAGCCTTTGCAGTCTGGAAATGGGCATAATACACTGGTGCCGGAATCACATTTTTTCGTACCTTTGACCTTCACTTATGAGTTCGTCTTGAAAAATCAGCGGGATTAAATTCCATTTCGGGAACAAACTCACAAATCACAAATCCTATATGAATAGATTTATCGTTTTTCTGGGGATGTACTTCATCTCCATGAGTTTCCTGTGGTCGCAGGAAGAGGCGCAATGGCGCGGACCATCGCGTAATGGTAATTACCCGGAAACAGGTTTGCAGCGAATCTGGCACGAAGCCGGACCCAATCTGCTCTGGCATTTCGACGAACTCGGTCCGGGTCATGCCTCGGCAGCGGTAGCCGGCGACCGTATTTATACCGCCGGCGTAGTCAATGGAATTGGACATCTTTTTTGTTTTTCCATGGATGGGAAAGTAATCTGGAATGTTCCTTATGGCGAGGAATGGATGGAAAGCTGGCCCGGCGTAAGAAGCACGCCATTGGTAAGCGATGGCAAAGTTTACCAGCTCAGCGGGTTTGGAAAACTGGTATGCCGCAAAGCCGATGATGGAGCATTTATCTGGAGCATGGATGTAACCAAAGATTTCGACGGGCGCAACATCAAATGGGGCTATACCGAAAACCTTGCGTTCGATGGCAGTAAGATTTTCTGCACCGTAGGCGGAACCAAAAACAACGTAGTTGCCCTTGATAAAAATACAGGAAAGCTCATCTGGAGCGCCAAGGGATTTGGCGAAGCAAGCGCTTACTGTTCGCCTGCAATTATCAGGCTCTCCAATAAAACAATACTCGTAACCCAAACCGAAAACCACATCATGGGACTTGACGCCGCTACCGGAACTCTGCTCTGGAGCCACGAACAAACCAACAAGTATTCGGTTCATGCCAATACGCCGTTGTATTTCGACGGAATGTTGTTCTGCTCCTCCGGTTACGGACAAGGCGGGGTTATGTTGCAGCTTTCGCCCGATGGAAGTTCGGTTAAGGAACTCTGGCGAAATATTTCTATGGATAACCGAATGGGCGGCTATGTTTTGGTGAACGGACGGCTTTACGGCAGCGACGATTCGGGCAAAGCCTGGTACTGCCTCGACTGGAAAACCGGCAAGGAACTCGGATCGAGTCAGGTAACAGGAAGGGGAACTATAATCACCGCCGACGGCATGTTGTATTGCTACAGCGACAAAGGTGAACTTGCTCTCGTTTTACCTGGAAACGACGGACTCACACGCGTTAGCTCCTTCAAAATACCTTACGGCGCCGACCAGCATTGGGCGCATCCCGTTATTGCAAAGGGGAAACTGTTTGTGAGGCATGGGACATCGTTGATGGTATATGATATAAAAAAGTAATTTTCCCGAGGATATCGCAGAAAAACAGGCAGATGTGCGCGGATTTTCACGAGCTATTTATATTTGTATTTGACATGTAAACCACCTAAATGAGCAAAGAAAAAGATTATTACGACTTTAAAAACATCTTAATAAAAGCCAGAACCGAAGAAGATGTAAAAAATGCGTATGCTAACCATTTTAAAATTCAATACGACACGTCAGAAAGGCACGATTTATACACATCGCAGGTTTTGTTTGAGTTTAAGTATGATAAAAACATGCTCAACCTAAAAGCCAGAGCAACGGTTTTAGCTCAAAATTTATATTATGTGAATCGTCTGAAATACGGGTTCACGAAAAAAGCAATTCCTGCATTTCTTTGTCTTGCCGATGTTAACAAAGCCATTATTACCGAAACAATAAAATGGAAAAAATTCTATTCAGATGCTGAAAATTACGATTGGGATTTAGCGCCGAGCATTCCTGATAAAAAATTAGTTGAGAAATTAATTGATAATGAAGAATTTCTCAACTTACATGTTTATAATATCGAAAGCGAACAAGATTATATGGCTTTCCATGAAAAATTAGCAACATGTTTAAATCCGCAACAGAAATTTGATTTTTTGGACAAAAAGATAATTACAGAAGAAAATTTTGAAAATGTTTTCGAATATTGGAATGGGATTTTTGGACCCTCAGTGCAAAACGGATTTAAAACTTCAAAGTATTTTGTTTGCGATATTCAGCAAGGCAGAACCTATTTGATAAAAGACCAGGGAAAAGTTTTTTTTGATTTCGGAAGCGGTGAAGGACGAACAAAAAAGATATTACTTAAAGATTATCAGTTCTTTTGGGAACTTTACGAAAAAGTTACTTCGTCCGATATCATTCGTGGTATATTATCGAAAATAGACCGACTTACCAATAAAGAAATGCGCCGTTTCCATGGCGAGTTTTTTACACCCATTCGTTTTGCCCGAAAAGCCTTGGAATATATTGAACGAACTGTTGGAAAAGAATGGTGGAAATCAGACGAATATCGTATTTGGGACATGGCAGCGGGAACAGGCAACCTTGAATGGTACTTGCCTAATGATGCTTGCCAATATTTATATTTATCAACACTTTACGAAGGTGATATTGAACACTGCGAAAAACTTTTTCCGGGTTCTACAGTTTTTCAATACGACTATTTAAATGATGATGTTGCAAACGTATTTGCAAACGGGTCAATTGATTACGGTTTTACATGGAAACTCCCTGAAAAATTACGCAAAGATCTATCCAACCCAAAAATACAATGGATAATCCTTATCAATCCGCCTTTTGCAACCAGCCAAACAGCGGGCACAACCGGACGAAGTAAGCAAGATGTAAGTAATACTGCTATTCGAAAGGTAATGCACCAACAAAATTTGGGAGAAGCATCCAGGGAATTGTTTGCACAATTCATTTTCCGCATAAAAAAGGAATTCGAAAACAAAAATGCTTATTTCGGATTGTTTTCAAAAATCAAGTATTTAAATTCCAATAATGACCAAAAATTCAGGGATAATGTTTTTGCTTTTCAATATAAGCGTGGATTTATATTCAGCTCTTTGACTTTTTCGGGAACAAAGGGAAATTTTCCTGTCGGGTTCTTAATTTGGGACTTAAATTCAAAGCAAAAAATTGAAAAACAAGATGTTGACGTTGATATATTTAATGAAGATGTTGAAAAAATCGGGTACAAAATAGTTAGTTCGGAAAACCGGCAAGCCTTTTTGAGTAAATGGATTAAACGGCCTGTTGCAAATCAAAAATTTCCACCGGTTGGCTCTGCAATTACTTTGAAAACGGATAATAAAGACAAGCGTGATCGAGTGGCAGCAGGTTTTTTAGCCTCCTTTATGTGTAAAGGAAACGATTTTCAAAATCAAAATTATACGGCTTTACTATCAGCCCCTTATGTTAGTGCAGGCGCTTTATCTGTTACCCCTGAAAATTTTGAGAAATCAATGGTCGTTCATGCTGTAAGACGTATTCCCAAAGCAACATGGATAAATGACCGCGACCAATTTTTAAGACCACAAAAAGATCTTTCGCGGGAATTTATAAACGATTGCACAGTTTGGAACATATTTAGCACCTCAAACCAAACTGCGGCCATGAAAGATGTGAAATATGAAGGAATAATTTATCATATCAACAATCATTTTTTTCCAATTTCTATAGCTGAACTCAAAACCTGGGAAATCACTGATAGTGATTTTTCCGTTTCGCTTGCATCATCTCAAGATAGATTTATAGCTATATGGTTAACAGAACAGGAACTTAGTATTGAAGCCATAGATTTGATAAAAGCCGGTAAAGAGTTATACAAATTTTATTTTAAAAATTTGAATCAATTACGCACAAACTTGTATAAAATACAAACGTGGGACGCAGGTTTTTGGCAAATAAAAAAAGTTTTACAAGACCAGAATTTAGGCCGGGATCTATTCAAAATTCTAAAGGAAAAGCATGAAATATTACGCGATAAACTCCTGCCTCAAATTTATGATTATGGATTTATTCCATGCATCGAATTAGAATAAAGAATATTTTTTATGGTATTAGCTAATACATCTACTAGTTATGAAACATCTCACTGCTATTATCTTCATGCTTATCGCCCTTCACTCCACCGCCCAAATCACCGCCCAGTGGCGCGGTCCCAATCGCGACGGAATCTTTCCCGGAAACAACCTTCCTGATCAATGGACCGCCGATGGACCCGCAATGTTGTGGAGCGCCGAAGGCATAGGCAAAGGTTATTCTTCAGCCGTTTCCGATGGGAAAAACATATTTGTAACGGGAATGAAGGAAAAAATGGATGTGATGACTTGTCTTTCAATGGATGGCAAGATTCTTTGGCAAACGCCCATCGGCGAAGCCTGGAACGGACCTTTCCCCGAAACGCGCACCACGCCCACTGTTGATGGCGATCGTGTTTACGCAATCAGCGGCGGCGGAATCATCGCCTGCATGGAAACCTCCAGCGGTAAGGTTCTTTGGTCGCTCGACGGAATCAAAACCTTCGAAGGCGTTTACGGAACCTGGGGCGTTTGCGAATCCCCGTTGATTTATGGCGATAAAATAATCTATACTCCTGCCGGAAACAAAACAACAATGGCGGCGCTGGATAAAATGACAGGGAAAACTATCTGGATGTCGGAAAGCCTCATGGATACTACTGCTTATGTATCGCCAAGGTTGATTAAATACGGAGGAAAGGAGATCATTGTCACTCTTACGGAAAGATGGTTTTTCGGCGTTGACGCCTCAACAGGGAAGATCCTCTGGAAATACGACTTTGCCTCACTGTTGCCCGAAAAAGGGTTACAAATTTGGCCAGGCGCGCCGAGAACAAACACCAATACGCCGTTGTACGACAACGGAATGATTTACATTACCGGTGGATATGACCATGCAGGCTCAATGTTCCGGCTCTCGGAAACGGGCGACGCCATTACTCAGGTTTGGGTTGATACAACCCTCGATTGCCATCACGGCGGCGTGGTGAAAGTTGGAGACTACATTTATGGTTCAAACTGGCTTGATAACAGCAAAGGCAACTGGTGTTGTATAGACTGGAAAACCGGAAAAACGATGTATGAACAAAAATGGTGTACCAAAGGAGCCATTATCGCCTCCGGAAATATGTTGTATTGCTTTGATGAGAAGAACGGGACCATCGGACTGGTTCGCGCCACGCCGGAGAAGTTCGATTTGGTGAGCAGTTTGAAAGTAACACTCGGTAAGGGACCTTTCTGGGCTCACCCGGCCATTTACAACGGGATGCTGATTGTGAGGCATGGGGATGTGGTTTTAGTTTATAAATTAATTTGAGGATTATAAGATCGTGTCAACTCCGAAACTTTAAAAATTATGTTACACCGCACCCCATCCCCCCGGTCCCCTTCCCCAAAAAGGGAAGGGGGAGGCGGTTCTAATCAAGATATAACATGTCAATCAACATTTTAAGCTGAGTAGAACCTCACTCCCCTCCCTTCGTGGGGAGGGGTCGGGGGTGGGGTGAGGAACCGATGAAGAATTGCATGGTTATCTGCATTAATGTTCCCGGTTTTTATTGGGAAAATAGTCTGCTGTGAAAAACGTTTTCGGAGTGGCCTCAAGATTTTCAAAATTTTTGACAATGATTAACAACCGTCCATACACCATCATGATCACCGGAACTATTCTTTTCGGGGTGATTTTGATTGTTTGGTGGCTGTTTCATGATCCGGTCAAATCCCTCACCATTTCGGTTCCCGGAATGGATAAGCATGACTCCGGCAAAAAAATCAAGGTACAGGATGTGAAAATAGGCGAAACCTTTACCTTTTTGGGAACCGCGGAAGAGATTCCGGGTCGAGGCTGGCCCCGTTTTCGCGGAGGCGAACTCGACAACATAAGTAAAGAAACGATTCCGCTGACGGAAAAATTCGGCAATATTAAAGAACGCATCCGCTGGAAGGTGGAATTGGGCGAAGGTCACGCAGGTCCGGCTGTTTTCGGAGGAAGGGTTTACCTTCTCGACTATGACGAAAAGAAACGAACCGACGCCCTTCGCTGTTTCTCCCTGCTCTCCGGCAAGGAACTCTGGTGCCGGGAATACAAAGTCCATCTGAAACGGAACCACGGACTATCGCGAACCATCCCGGCAGTTAACTCAAAGTATGCTGTCACCATCGGCCCAAAATGCCAGGTGATGTGCGTTGACCGTATCTCCGGCGATATGAAATGGGGTCTCGATATGGCGAAACAATACGACGCCGAAGTTCCGTTCTGGTACACCGGACAGTGTCCGCTTCTCGAAGGCGATACTCTGATCCTCGCTCCCGGCGGAAAAGCCCTTATGATTGCAATTGATTGCAAAACCGGGAAACCATTCTGGGAAACGCCGAATCCCAAACAATGGAAAATGTCGCATGCTTCGGTGATGAAGATCGCCGTCAGCGGTAAAAAAATGTATGTTTATTTCGCTATCGGCGGTATTTTCGGCGTTTCTGCTTCCGGCGGCGATACCGGTAAATTACTTTGGGAAACCGGAGAATTTTCTCCTGCCGTTGTTGCTCCTTCTCCGGTAGCGCTTGACGACGGACGGATTCTACTTACAGCCGGCTATGGCGCCGGATCGGCAATGATTCAGGTGAAACAGCAGGGAGGCGCCTGGTCGGTAAAGATGCTTCAGCAGTTCCGTCCACAGGAAGGCATTGCTTCGGAACAGCAAACGCCGGTTTTTTATAAAGGTACGGTTTATGCCATTTTGCCAAAGGACGCCGGCGGAGCGCGAAATCAGTTTGTATCCGTTTCGCCGGTGGACGGAAAGAAAATCCTTGCAACAAGCGGCAAAAATGAGCGTTTCGGATTGGGTCCTTATCTGATTGCCGACGAAAAATTCTTCATTTTGAACGACGATGGCGAGATGACCATTGCGCGCGCCTCAGCTTCTTCATTTACAACTCTGGATAAGGCAAAAATTCTCGATGGTCAGGATGCGTGGGGTCCACTCGCAATCTCCGGCGGTTATCTGCTGGCGCGCGATTCAAAACAAATGGTATGCATTGATATCCGAAAAAAATGAAACAAAAGATAATCCTGATACTTGCCATTGCTATATTCTTCGCCTTAATTGCGTGGATGATCGGCGACCTTTTCACCGGCAATTCGGAACCGCAGAAAAATCCATTCGATTATGGAATGAAAGCTCTTCGCGACGCCGATTCTATACCTGATTTCACTGAGGCTGTTTCATTGAAGCCGACTCTCTCCGAAATTACCTCTATATCCACCGGAACTGATGGCAGAATCTATATTGCCGGAAGAGGAGGAGTGGAAATTTTCAATAGTTCGGGTCATATCCTTAACCGGTTTACAATACCGGGAAACGCCACCTGCCTCTCCTACATGCCCGACGGCAACCTTGCCATTGGGATAGAAGACCATGTTGAACTATGGAGTCCTTCGGGAGTGTTGATTGCAGCCTGGCCCGCAGCCGATACAGCTTCGGTAATAACCGGCGTGGCTGCAACGCCGGCTTTGATTTATGTAGCCGACGCCGGTAAAAAGATTGTTTACCAGTACAACCGGGATGGAAAATTATTAGCGAAAATCGGCGAAAAGGATCCTGTCCGCAAAATTCCCGGTTTTATCATTCCAAGCCCATATTTCGATGTGGCAATTAGTCCGGCAGGCGATTTGTGGGTTGCGAATACCGGTCGTCATAAACTGGAAAAATATGGCAGCGACGGTTCATTGCTCATCTCCTGGGGCGAAACTTCAATGGCGGTGGAGGGATTTACCGGTTGCTGCAATCCTTCGCACTTTACTTTTCTTCGCAACGGCTCGTTTGTAACGAGTGAAAAGGGAATCGAGCGTGTGAAGGTATATTCGCCCGAAGGTGTTTTCCAATTTCTGGTTGCCGGCTCGGAATCCTTTGACGAAGGAACCCGGGGACTTGATTTGGCGGCTGGTTTGAATGGCGGCATTCTGGTTTTGGACCCTTCGCGAAACCTGATTCGCATTTTTTTACCTAATAAAAAAAACTGATTTATGGATAAGCAAAGCCGGAGAAAATTCATCCGCATGGCGGTGCGCGGCGCTATTCTGGGAGGGATGGCAATTGTAACCGGCGATCTGCTCTTCAGGCAGGAAGGATCGCTGTTCGGGAAAAACCGCAAGTCGGGACCAACTGTTTGGCAACTCGATCCGGCAAAGTGTATCCAGTGCGGACGGTGCGCCACCGAATGTGTGAAAACCCCGTCGGCAGTGAAATGTACTCATGCCTATTCAATGTGCGGCTATTGCAACCTTTGCAGCGGCTATTTCAAACCCGGCACAAAAACATTAGACACCGGCGGCGAAAAACAATTATGTCCCACAAGCGCCATCAAACGAACATTTGTTGAGGATCCGTTTTATGAATATACCATTGATGAAGCGCTTTGTATCGGCTGCGGAAAGTGTGTGAAAGGATGTGGCGCTTTCGGCAACGGCTCGCTGCAACTCCAGGTGCAACATCATATTTGCGACAATTGCAATGAATGTTCCATCGCGAGGAATTGTCCGGCGGATGCCTATCGCCGGGTTCCGCTAACGGATCCGTATTTGTTGAAGGGGTTTGGAATGTAGAGACGCGATGCATCGCGTCTCTGCATAAAATATAATACGTCATAGAGACGCGATGCATCGCGTCTCTACCAAAACGACCACGAAAATTTTGACATGTCCGAATTGTTTAATAATACAACCATGCGGCCTATTTTATAACCATCTGTACACAAAACAGGAAGCATTTTTTTGGTGAAATCATCAATGGCGAAATACAATTGACAGAAATTGGAAAACAGACAGAAATCGAATGGTTGAAAACGCCAACCATCAGGCAGGACATGAATCTTGAATTGGATGCATTCGTGGTAATGCCAAACCATTTTCATGCAATAATTATAATTGGTGAAAATCGTTTTAATTCTCCACCCTCGCCCATGCCAAACGTAGAGACGCCATGCATGGCGTCTCTACCGCCGGTTAACCAATTTGGACGCCAATCCAAAAATTTGGCGTCGGTGATGCGGGGATTTAAATCGGCGGTTACAACCTATGCCCGAAAAAACAACATTTCATTCAATTGGCAATTGCGCTTTCATGATCGCATAATCAGAAACGAAGAAGCGTATCAGACCATTAGAAATTACATTATAAACAATCCAAAGAATTGGGATAATGACAAATTCAGGCATTGATATGACCGCCAGTCTGTTTACCAATTTTTGCTTCGCCATCCAGCGCTTCCCCAAACCGGAATTCGAATCCGGCTACATAGAACCTGAAACTTTGCTGCCATTACCGAGAGGAGAAATGTTAGCATGGCTCGATGTTGCAGTTCTCATTCTCGCCCTTTCCCTCGCCTCCTGGCTAATCCTTAAAAAACGTTCCAGGATGGGTGTTTTCTGGCTCTCGCTCTTTTCGCTTGTATATTTTGGTTTTTACCGCCAGGGATGTGTTTGTTCCATTGGAGCTATCCAAAATGTAACGCTTGGTATTTTTACCGGAAATTATACAGTTCCGCTGGTGGCGTTGATCTTTTTCCTCGCACCGCTGATATTCACACTGCTTTTCGGACGAACCTTCTGCGCCGCTGTTTGTCCCTTCGGCGCTTTACAGGATATGGTTGCCGTTAAGCCAATGCGGATGGGCGCTTCGCTGAATGCCTTGCTGGGTATGATTCCATATCTCTACCTCGGTATGGCAATTCTGTTTGCCGCCACCGCCACCGATTTCATCATCTGCCGGTACGATCCTTTTGTCGGGATTTTCCGGTTGAATTCCTCCTTCGGGATGTTCCTTTTCGCCGGCATTCTTCTGGTTTCAGGGATTTTCATCGCTCGCCCCTATTGTAGGTTTCTTTGTCCTTACGGCGTATTGCTCAACTGGATGAGCCGGCTTTCATGGAAACACATGACTATAACCCCAGCCGAATGTATCCAGTGCCGGTTGTGTGAAAATTCCTGTCCTTACGACGCGATTGATTATCCTCAAACTAAAAAGGATCCAATTGGTCGCCGTAAACAAGTTAACAGGATGATCTTGCTTGTGGTTTTGTTGCCATTACTGATAGTTGGAGGCGCCTGGATGGGCGGATTGCTCCATCAAACATTTGCCGGGGTCAATCCGAAAGTCAAATTGGTGCGGATGCTTCTGACGACTGATGCATCAAAGGATAAACCTGAACCCCCGGAAATTGCCGCTTTCCGATCATCGGGAATTCCACAAACACAACTTATGGCTGAGGTTGCCGCTATTGAACGCGATTTTCTCATCGGAAGCAGGATTTTCGGAGGTTTCATCGGGTTGGCGTTCGGTTTGACGCTGATCGGGCTGATCAGAACTCCTTACCGGACCGATTATATACCAAACCGCGGGAGTTGCTTCAGTTGTGGGAAGTGTATGGATTACTGCCCTGTAGAATCAAAAAGTTGCACGGTGAACACAGAGGTATCACAGAGGATCACAGAGAATTTATAAATAAATGATATAGCGTTTTTAATTTTAATATTATCTCTGTGCCACTCTGTGATACCTCTGTGCCTCTGTGTAAATTTTAACTATTGATCGAATGAAACAACAAAGTACAAATAAACTCCTTATACAATTTCTTCGAGGGATGACTGCGGTCAGCGGGATCTTTGCTCTTCTGATATGTGCGCTCATCATCGTTAATTTCATCCAGTTGAAAAGGACGGATCCCCTGAATACGCCTGTTCTGACCATCCTGAATCAACAATTATCCAGGGATCCGGGAAACGCCGAACTTCAACAGAATATCCGCCAGATTGACCTGTTGGCGCGAAAAGCGTTCTTCACGAGTCAATGGCAAATTCGCACCGGCGCTTACCTGTTGTTCGCTTGTTTGCTGGCGGCGATCATTTGTATGAAATCCCTTGAAATGATTACGCCAAGGATACCGGTAATGGAAACCGATAGCGCGCAAGATCCCATTAAGCGACGAAAGATTCAGCGTCGCTGGATCGGCATCGGAGGAGCTGTCATTGTTTTATTTTCACTGACGCTGGCAGGGTTTACTCACCTTATGCTAACCGGAACGCCTTCGGAAGTCGCATCTCTGAAGTCCGCAGAAAATAAAAATACCATCATCGCGAACCCGGAAAAACCAAATACTTCATCAGCCATTGCTTTGGATACAACCAAACAACCGGGTGATTCGGCAACCGTTGGCGCTACCTTGTCCGAAGGTTTTCCTTCTCATCAGGAGATTAGGTCGAACTTCCTCACATTCCGCGGTCCCGATGGAAATGGCATTGCTTTTCAGAAAAACATCCCAACCGACTGGGATGGCGCTTCCGGGAAAAATATAAAATGGAAAACCGAAATCCCGCTTCCGGGATACAATTCGCCTATCATCTGGAATAACCGGATTTACCTCTCCGGGGCAAAAGAGAGCCGGAAGGAGGTTTATTGTATTGATGCAGGAAGCGGAAAAATATTGTGGACCGCCGACCTGTCGAAAATCCCCGGAACGCCTGGACCAGCGACTAAAATCCTCGCCGAAACCGGTCAGGCGGCGCCAACGCTTACCACCGACGGGCGACGTGTTAATGCCATCTTCGCCAATGGCGACATTGCGGCGGTTGATATGGAAGGCAAGATTGTCTGGTCAAAAAACCTCGGATTGCCGAAAAACCATTACGGACATTCATCTTCCCTCATCATGTACCGCGACCTGCTTATCGTTCAATACGACCAGACAGGATCGGGCAAGGTGATGGCGCTTTCGGGGAAAACCGGAGAAATGGTATGGGAAACCTCCCGGAATGTAAAGGTTTCATGGGCGTCGCCGGTACTTGTGAATACCGGCAACCGGATGGAATTGCTACTCGCAGCCGAACCAGAAGTTACTTCCTACGATCCGTCCACGGGAAAGCAACTCTGGAAACTTGATTGCATTTCAGGCGAAGTTGGACCATCAGTGGCTTACGCCAACGGAATGGTTTTTTCAATCAATGAATATTCAAAACTGGCAGCCATAAAACTGGGTGAAACTCCTTCCCAGCTTTGGGAAAGCGACGAATACCTGTCGGACGTACCAAGTCCGGTTGCTTTCAACGACATGCTTTTCGTTGTAACCAGTTACGGCGCAGTGGTTTGCTACAATGCCGCAACCGGTGAAAAACACTGGATGAAAGAGTTGGACAAATCGGTTTACGCCTCGCCAATGATTGCCGATGGAAAACTGTTCATCCTCGATAAACTGGGAACAATGCACATTTTGCAGGCAGATAAAACCCTTGCCGTTGTTGGAACTGCTTCCATCGGCGAAGGTTCATCTTGCACTCCGGCATTCGGCGAGGGGAGAATTTACATCAGGGGAAATAAAAATTTGTTTTGTGTTGGGAAATAGTCATTCTATTCTCACCCCACCCCCGGCCCCTCCCCAAAAAAGGGAGGGGAGCGATTTGCTAATCAACCTTTATACGTTATATGTGTCTAATAATCTGCATATTGTTTGCAACGAACAAAGCCCCCTCCCTTTTTGAGGAGGGGGTTGGGGGTGGGGTGAAATTCCCTGGAGAAAATAATTTTCAGTCACTGTTAAATTGAAGTTTAATAATTCATATATTTGACATTTATTGACAAGCCAAATATCAGAAACTTGAATAATTTCGGTCAAAAGGTCAGGGAACTTAGGGTACAGAATGCGTCGCTTCTCAGGCAGGTTGCCGCTTTTCTGGAAGTTGATACTGCATTAATGAGTAAAATTGAAAATGGCACAAGACGGGCAACAAAAGAACAGGTAATTAAAATCGCCGCGTTTTTCAAGTCAGATCAAAATGAACTGATTATGCTATGGTTGTCTGATAAAATCTATGCTATTATTGATGAAGACAATAACAACACAGTTGCGGAAGACGCGGTAGAATATACGTTGAGACAGATGAAAAGCAAATGAAGACAGGGATAAAACTCATTGATAACTCTTCTCCTGAATATCAACTCGGCACAATCCTGAATGAGTTGATTTCTGACAATTCCTATTCGGAAATTGCGGTTGCCACAGGATATTGGGATTTGCCTGGCATGGTGGAGATTTACGATGAACTGAAAGTTGTCCGGTTGATCGAGCCTCAGGAATCATTTAAATCTTTGCCTAAATGACGTCTCAACACCTCCATCAAATACTTGGCGAGTTAAACCAAACCCCCGGCAGGGACAAAGTAATTGAGTTTGCTTATGCTTTGCTTGAATGGATGGGATTAGCCGTGGTGGAAGGAAAAAAAGGCCAGCTTTTGGCGCCCCAGACCCAAAAGATGAAAGACTATCTCGTGCCGGCGCAAATAACATCACAGCCACAGTTGTACAGGCTCACTGCGGATGGGCAAAGCATCCGGGTGCGGTTTGCTGTGTTGAAAACTTTAAAGAAAGAAGCCATTAACCAGTTGGTTGACAACGATCCCAGTTTGACCAGTTATCAGGCTTTCACCAAAGGGATTGGAAAAATAGCCAGCGATGCCGCATATATTCCTTCACAACCCTATTTTATCCATTTTGTCACAACTGCCAGTTATAACCGGTTGCTTCTGATATTCAACCAGGGCGACCAGAAACGGCTGGTTTCGTTCAGGAGCCGGTTGACCAATACACAATACAACAAGATCATCCTGCAATGGCAAGGCATTTCCCGCAAGCCAAAACCTGAGATTGCCGATTTGATTTGGAAGAGCCTCGATATAAAAGAGGTAAACAAGGAGTTTTACAGGCAGGTCAAAGAACGCTTTGACGCCCTTACCGGGATATTCAAAACCGGGGATGTTGAAGCATCGGAAAACCAGGTGAAGCAATTTGCCGTAAGGTTGATTGGTCGCTATCTTTTCTGTTGGTTCCTGAAAGAAAAGGAGATCGTCCCGCATCGCCTCCTTTGCAGTGATACCATTAAAAACACAGATCATTACCATCAGAATTTTCTTCAGAAACTGTTTTTCGGAACGCTGAACACAAAAATCCAGGACAGAACCTGGCTGCTTTCCGAACCTCCGGACACCAGGCGCTATTTTGAAAAAATCCCCTATCTGAACGGAGGCCTCTTCGACAAAACCGTTGAAGACGGATTGTTCGAATCCTGTGAGCTCAACGCGTGGCTGATAACCTTCGTGGAAGTTCTGGAAAATTATGATTTCACGGTGGACGAGAGCAACAGCCAGTATCAGCAAGTGGCTGTTGACCCGGAGATGTTGGGGCGGGTTTTCGAAAACCTGCTGGCAAGCCAAAACCCGGATACCGAAAAAATGGCGAACCAGCGCAAAGCTTACGGCGCTTTTTATACACCTCGTGAGATTGTGGATTACATGGTCAACGAAAGCCTGAAGTCCCATGTTGCCACTCAGCTTTTGTCTCCGTTGCCAGAGGAGAAAAGCAGCGTAAACGAGCCTGAAGTTGAATATAATGGCACGCTGTTCCAGTTTATGGGACCTCAACAAACCCGTATGTCATTTGATGGCAATTCCGGAATTGAAGTTGAACGCCAGCGTGAACGGTTGAAAACCAAGATCGATAAGCTGTTTGCGGCCGATTGTTCCGAGAATCCGTTCGACAAAGAGGAAAACATGCTGCTGCGGAAAGTTTTGGGCGCAATCACCGTGCTCGACCCTGCCTGTGGCTCCGGCGCTTTTCCAATGGGGGCAATGCTGCGCCTTTTCGAACTTCACCAGATCGTTGGGCACGGTCACCGGAACAACTACGACCTGAAAGAGGAGATCCTGAGCAAAAATATTTTAGGGGTGGATATCATGCCCATGGCGGTTGAAATCGCCAGGCTCAGGGCTTGGCTCAGCCTCGTTTTGGAAGCCGATTACAAACCCGCCGACCGGAAAAACAACTTCGGCATCGCCGCCCTGCCCAATCTCGATTTTAAGTTCGTATGCGCCAATAGTTTGATTGATAGCGGATATGATGCTTTTTTAGCCAAATTGGACAAAACAAAGGGTTATTTTGACGTCTATTTTAATTTGGAAAAAGAGATTCAGGAACTCGAACAGATCCGAAATGAATACTTCGATCCGCGAGGCAATAAACCAGTAAAAGCGGAGCTTCAGGAAAAATTTGTCGCAACAAAAAACTGGATTAAAGAACACTTCGGGAAATTAAAAGAAAATAAAAACTATGACCTGAATGACTTTCTCGATAAAATTGATGACTGGAACCCCTTTGACGACAGCCACCCTTCCTCTTTCTTTTCACCGGCATGGATGTTTGGGATCAAGGAGGGTTTTGATGTGGTGATCGGAAATCCGCCATACCTCCAGATTCAAAGTTACAGCGGAAAACCGATTCAAAAGGAACTTGAAAACCAGAAATATGAAACTTTTTCCAAAACGGGAGATATTTATTGTTTGTTTTATGAACGTGGGTATCAACTGTTGAAGGATGGCGGCAAACTGGTGTTCATTACTTCAAACAAATGGATGCGGGCCAATTATGGCGAAATGCTCAGGCAATTCTTTGCAGCGAACACAACCCCGTTGATCCTGATCGATTTTGACGCTTACGAAGTTTTTGAAACGGCTACGGTGAATGCCAATATTTTTATTTTTTCCAAAGCGCCCGGTTACCGGAAGAAACTACAAGCCTGTACCATCGGAAAAGGTTTTGAAGAAAACACCGATATTGCCGGTTATCTTGCCCGGAATGGAATAGAGATCAACAAGCTGTCATCCGAAATCTGGGTGGTTTCCAGCCACGAAGAATACCGGGTCAAAAAACGGATCGAAGAAAAGGGTGTTCCGCTGAAAGATTGGGATGTTTCAATGTACCGGGGAATTTTGACCGGTTTTAACGAAGCTTTTATCATTGATGGCAAAAAGAGAGATGAACTTATAGCCCAGGATCCAAAAAGCGCTGAAATCATCAAGCCCATTCTGCGTGGCAGGGATCTGAAAAGGTACAAAGCAACATTTGCCGATTTATGGCTGATCAATTCACACAATGGATACAAAGATATTGATGGTGTTAAGGTTGACCGGATTGATGTTGAAAAAAACTATCCAACCATATATCAACACTTACTACAATACAAGAAGACGCTTGAACCAAGGGCCGATCAGGGGGAACATTGGACGAACCTCAGAAATTGCGCTTATATCGCTGAATTTGAAAAACCCAAAATTACATGGGGAAATCTTGCCATAAACGCACAATTTGCTTTTGTTGAAGCGGGTTATTACATCAACGCCCCAAGCCCGTTGATTACGCCTGCCAATAAGTACATTCTTGCCATACTAAATTCGAAAATCGGCGATTACTATATCCGGTCGCTGGGAGTTACCCGGAATGGCGGCTATTTTGAATATAAACCCATGTTTGTTGAACTGGCGCCGGTTCCTCAAATATCAACAGAAAAACAACTTCCATTCGAGGTTTTGGTTGACTGTATCATTTTTGCCAAAGATCAGAATATGGATCAGGAAGCGAAAACCCTTGAATTGGCTTTGGACGGGATGGTTTACGACCTGTTTTTTGACGAGGAGATGAAAAAGCAGAACTGCTACATAACGGATCGGATGACCGAATTGCTGCAACCATTTAAACCGGATGACGACCAGGATATTAAAAAGGAATATATAAAAAACCTGGATGAGTTTTGCAGGAACGATGAGATAGTATTTCAAGCGCTTATTCAAAGAGAAACAGTAAAAGAAGTTGAAATTATAAGCCGGGCAAAAGACAAATAAATGACCCTCTACAAAAATAAATATCGCGTCGAAACTACTCGTTTACGTGGGTATGATTATTCACAGGACGGTTATTATTTTGTAACCGTTTGTGTCGCTAACCGGGTTTGTTTGTTGGGCAAGGTTGTTGACGGTTCCATGAGATTGAATGAATTTGGACGGATTGTCAATGATTGTTGGTTTGATTTGCCAAACCATTATTCCAACATCAAATTGGATGCGTTTTGCGTGATGCCGAATCATATACATGGCATCATTATCATCGACAATACGGTCAACGGGGATGTAGAGACGGGTTTCAAACCCGTCTCTACCATTGCGCCAACGGGGTCGGGAATCGTAGAGACGGGTTTCAAACCCGTCTCTACAACCCCAAAACGCCACGGGTTATTTGAATTCGTGCGGGCATTAAAAACATTTTCGGCACGCCGGATCAATGAATTACGCAAATCGCCCGGTATAAACGTTTGGCAGGTACGTTTTCACGACCATATTGTCCGAAATAATGATGCGTTGGAACGAATCAGGGAATACATTGCAAACAATCCCAAAAATTGGAATATTGACAAACATCATACGTGATATGCATTTTGATACGGGTTTGAAACCCGTATCTACCGTCAACGTACAACCCGTATCGGCTGATACGGGTTTGAAACCCGTATCTACCATCATCGCGCATCACGGCACAACCGCCGATGCCATCATCCCTATCCTCCAGGCTATCCAGCAGGAATACAAATACCTGCCGCGCGAAGCGTTGCAGCGGGTGTGTGAAACTACGGAAATCACCGCCGCGCAGATCGAAAGCGTCGCCTCCTTTTATGGTCAGTTCAGGTTTGAACCTGCCGGAAAACACATTATCCGCGTTTGTACCGGCACCGCCTGTCATGTGAAAGGCTCAACGATTGTATATGACGCCTTTGCCCGTGAAATGAAATTGAATGAAGGGGAAATGACCGATGCCGCAGGACTTTTCACTCTCGAAAAGGTAGCGTGTCTCGGTTGTTGCACACTTGCGCCGGTGGTCAGGGTAGATGAAATTACTTATGGGCATGTAAAGCCGGAAGATGTAAAATCACTGATGAAGGATTTCCTTTCAAAGGTTATTGGTACAAATTGGCAAAAACCATCCGGAAATATTTCAACAGCCCATATTCAGGGCGAAATTCGCGTTGGACTCGGCTCCTGCTGCATGGCAAGCGGTAGCGCCGAGGTGAAACAGGCATTGGAAGAAACCTTAGCCGAAACAGGCATTCAGGTTAATGTGAAACAGGTTGGATGTGTTGGAGTTTGCAATCAGGTTCCCATGATGGAGATCGTTAAACCAGGCGAAGTCAGCGTTTTCTATACAAAGATAAAACCGGGCGAAGTGCGCGAGGCGCTTTTGAGCCATTTCCAGCCAATAGGTTTATTTGACAGAATGAAGTCCCGGCTGGTTCGCCTTTTCGACACCGCCATTGAGGAGGAGTCGCCGGTGAACTTCAACAGGTACGGCGCCGAACAGCGCGATACCCCGCTTTGTGATTTCCTCGATCCGCAGGTGGCAATTGCTACTGAACTACGTGGATTAATTTCGCCAAACAGCCTTGAAGAATACCGGCAGAATGGCGGTTTCACTTCTCTCCAACGTTGCTTTTCTTTACTTTCCTCACGGGATGTGGTTGAGGAGATTACGAAAAGCGGATTACGCGGCAGGGGCGGAGCAGGATTTCCTACCGGCAAGAAATGGCAATTGGTCAGGGATCAGACAGCGACAACGAAATACATCATCTGCAACGGCGACGAGGGCGATCCCGGCGCTTTCATGGATCGCATGTTGCTCGAATCCTATCCCTTCCGAATCATCGAAGGAATGTTGATTGCCGGTTATGCGACCGGGGCTACTGAAGGAATCTTTTACATCCGGGCAGAATATCCTCTTGCAGTGCAAAGGGTGAAAGACGCCCTTGTAGTTTGCCGCGAGGAAAAAATACTTGGAACATCTGTGATGAATTCCGGATTCAGCTTTTCCATCCGCGTTTTTGAAGGCGCCGGAGCTTTCGTTTGCGGCGAAGAAACCGCGCTGATCGCTTCCGTTGAAGGATACCGCGGAAATCCAAGGCTACGCCCCCCCTACCCTGCCATTCGTGGCTTGTACGGTTTTCCAACCCTGATAAACAACACCGAAACTTTCTCCCTCGTTCCCTGGATCATCCGCAATGGCGCTGATAAATTCGCAGCCATAGGAACTGCCGGAAGCAAGGGAACCAAAGTATTTGCCCTTGCAGGCAAGATAAAGCGAGGCGGACTTATTGAAGTCCCAATGGGCATTACCATCCGTCAGGTAGTGGAAGAGATTGGCGGAGGCATTGCCGATGGGCGCACATTTAAAGCTGTCCAGATCGGCGGGCCATCGGGAGGCTGCATTCCCGCCTCGATGGCAGATATGAAAATAGACTTCGAAGCGCTCTCCTCCGCAGGAGCTATGATGGGGTCCGGTGGACTTATCGTTCTCGACAACCGCGATTGCATGGTTGACCTTGCCCATTATTTCCTCTCTTTTACCCAAAGCCAATCTTGCGGAAAATGCACCTTTTGCAGAATCGGAACACGCAGAATGCTCGAACTTCTCGACAAAATCCGAAATGGCAAAGGCGTTGCCGACGACCTTGTTCATCTGGAAAAACTGTCTCACAGCGTACAATCCGGCAGTTTGTGCGGACTTGGAAAAACCGCGCCAAACCCAGTGCTTTCTACGCTTCGCTACTTTCATAAAGAGTATGAAGCCCATATTCATGGTCGCTGTCCTGCCGGAAAATGCGCGCCGCTTATCAAATACACTATCAACCACAAGTGCATTGGCTGCACCAAATGTGCTCAGCGCTGTCCAACCGGCGCTATTACATTCAAACCCTACGAAATCCATGAAGTTGATCATGAAAAGTGCATCAAATGTGATATTTGCCGTCAGGTTTGTCCCACCGACGCCGTAACCGTAATCTGAATATGAAGATAACCATTGATAATCTTTCCATCGTCGTTGCTCCCGGCGTAACTGTTTATCAGGCTGCCGCCTCTATGGGAATTAACATCCCGACAATGTGTTACAGTGAAGGACATACAAATCATCCTTCGTGCATGGTTTGTATGGTAAAAGACCTTGTAACCGGAAAGATGTTTCCGTCATGTGCAATGCCCGTTCAGGAAGGAATGCAGGTGCAAACTCACTCTCCGGAAATCAGGGAGATACGCCGCGAGGCGCTCGAACTTCTGCTGGGCGATCATGTTGGCGACTGCGAAGCGCCCTGCCGACTCTCATGTCCCGCATTCATGAACATACCTTTGATGAACAGGTTGATTGCCGGAAGTCATTTCGGCGAAGCGCTGAACATCGTGAGGGAAGAGATCGCGCTGCCGCTTATTCTCGGTTATATCTGTCCTGCTCCCTGCGAAAAAGCCTGCCACCGCAAATCGGTTGATCAACCCGTTTCGATTTGCATGTTGAAAAGGTTTACCGCAGATGATATTGATCGTCGAAAGGAAAACCTAATCTCTGATCTCACTGAAAACGGGAAGAAGATTGCCGTGATTGGTTCAGGTCCGGCTGGACTATCGGCGGCGTTTTATCTTCGCAGGATGGGCTATCATGTCACCATTTTTGAGCGGCAATCATCTCCCGGCGGCGCTATACGGTATTCCATTCCGGAAGAGAAACTTCCACGCGCAGCCCTTGACGCCGAAATTACCTGTTTGACATTCATGGGAATTAACATCTTAACAAATCAGGATATCGCTGCAAAACGTTTTGAAGAAGAAATAATTCCCGGTTACGACGTTGTGATTCTCGCAACCGGCAATGCTGCAATAAATTCACTTGAGCCATTTTCGCTTCCGCCAGATGAACATGGAAACCTGATTAACCGTAAAACCTGCGCAACCGCTCGCGCCGGAATATTTGGTTGTGGCGGCGCCATTAAAGATCAGAAGATGGCGGTGAGATCAGTCGCTCAGGGAAAACTCGCTGCCATTGAGGCTGACCTTTTCCTCACTTCGGGAAAGTCAAAAAGGATTGGATTTCAGTTCCATTCTGCAATTTCACATCTGCTGCCCGATGAAGTTGATGAATATTTGCAGGAAAGTCACGCAGGGAAACGAATCGAACCGGCGGCGGGTTGGCTGCATGGATTTACTACGGATGAAGCCATTGAGGAAGCAAAGCGTTGCCTTCATTGCGACTGCCGGAAACCGGTTACCTGCAAACTGAGAATCCTGTCGGATGAATACAAAGCTAACCGGAAACGCTTTGAAGGAGCGGCAAGAAAAAAACTCACGAAACTTGTCCGTCACAAACTACTGGTTTATGAACCTGAAAAATGTATTAAATGCGGGCTGTGTGTGGAGATCACTGCACAATACAAGGAAGAACTCGGTTTCGCCTTCATCGGCAGAGGCTTCGACGTTCATATCGGAGTTCCAATGGGAAGCTCTATTAGCGATGGCATTGTGCAGTCGGCTTTCTTTTGCGCTGAAGGTTGTCCTACCGGAGCTCTCTCCTTCCCCGATCAGGAAGAGGGGGTGGAATATGGAAAACGTTACAGAATGACCGGGAGTGGGTGGGAAAAGATTGGCAGGCTTTAATAATTTTTGCCGTCGGCAATTGAAGCTGACGGCAATTGAAGCTGACATGAAAGGAAACAATTTGGACTAAAGTCAGGTAACTATCTGGTTATCAATTGCCACGACCTCAAGGTAGTGGCAATTCAATTTGCTGACATTCCGGGCTTTAGCCAAATTTTGATTTTTTTAACTGCTTTTCGGAGTGGCCTCAAACCTCAAACCTGAAACCTGGAACCTGAAACCTGAAACCTGGAACCTGGTGTATATTCCTGTCTATAGTGTACCACCCATTCCTGTGAAAGTGTACCACCCATTCCTGAGCAAAGTGTACCACTTTTTAACAAGATTTAACAATTAAAAATCTTTGACTGCCTGAAAGGTTTACCTGACATTCCGGCAG
>JAPLDO010000023.1 GCA_026391715.1 Bacteroidota bacterium | reverse complement strand
ATCTGGTCACGGACATAGCGGGGCATTTGCTGATGAATGTTTTCGAGGTACCCAAAAGCCTTATTCTCATCGGAGAACAACTGTGCCGCCTGGTTGATCAATTCCTTTATCTTTTTGGTATGATCGCGCTTGTGGTTGTTATTCCGCACTAACTGGCCTTTGAGAAGGGATATGGGATGCCGGGCAATCTCTTCTCCATCGTTATTGAAAATGAAAAGTTCACCAGACTGCTCCCGGACAAATACTTCTGTTTTTGGTTTCCGGAACGTATCATCCGGAACGGTGTATGAACTGCCCTTAAAATGAATGACATTATCTTTTGTTACATTGTACGCTGGATTATCACAGACAAAAGTAAAAGGTAATTTTAACGGTAAAAGAAATCCCCTCTCCAACTCCCATTCCTGAGCCGGGATTTTCAATGTGGTCGAATGTACCTTGGCATTTGCAGTGCGACCCAGCCAATCAATCGCCTTGTCGTTCAATACCGGAGCACCACGATAACTTCGTCCTCTGAGAAAATTGTACTTGGTGTATTTTATTACGTTTTCTATTTTCCCTTTGCTCTGAGGGTCACTTTTACGACAGAAATGTAGTTTAAATGGTCTGCTTTGACAATAGGCTCGGAAAGTCTCTGTGAAGATCAAGTCACCCTTATTTTCATCCACCAGCAACACTTTGTCCTGATCATAAACAAGCTCGTGAGGATAGCCATCAATGAATCTAAAAGCAGCTTCATGGGCTAAAATCGCTGTTTCAGAGGTAAAAGGATACTCATTGAAAAATACAAACTTGTAACGTGAACGCGACAGCACCAAGGCAAAGAAGTAAACCTTTTTGCGATGGCCTTCTACATCAGTCATATTATATTCGCCAAAGTCAACCTGTGCCTGCTGACCATAAGGCAGTTCCTCAACCTGGTTGTAGACCCTGGCATCAAATGTTTTCAGCAAATGATGTTTGTTACGAACATACGACACAAAGTTATATACTGACCTGATGCTCACTTTAGGGAAAAACGGGTAATATTCTTTCAACCAGTCGTGTACCTGTGCAGAGGATGCCTCCAGGCAAAGCTCCAGCCGACTTTTTACATAACTCTCATAAGGAGCAAGTTTCTTTGTTCTGATCGACAATTGTTCTTGGAAATCAATATACTCCTGTTCGCTCATGGCTAACAATTTTTTAACTGTTCGTGTGTCCATCACCAGATGTGAGGCAATTTGGGATGGGGTCATTCCGTTTCGGTGCTGCTTGTGTAACTCGTGGTACATAATCCATTTGGGATAAAATTTCTCCATAGCTGACTGGTTTGGGGTTAGAGCCCAAAAGTCAGAAAAATTTAGGGAGACTTTTTCCAAGGGAATTGCCCCCGGGGGCAATTCCCTTGGAAACCTCCAGCTTTGCTCTAAAGGGAAACTAATCGAGGAAGGATACTTGCATTCTTATTTGCCGAAAATCTGCATCCTTATTTACCGAATTTCTGCATTCCTATTTGCCGAAATCTCGCATTGTTATTTGCCGTTTACAACATAGCCAGAGCTTTTGCCTATACTCGGCAATTGAAGCTACACGCTGTTGCAGAATGGCGGGATTCATTTCTGTTTATTTTTTTGGCTATTGTCACGTACATATTAATTTCCTCCTAATTAGTAGCGGTAGATTTTCTTAACCGAGATATAAAATGATGTTTGATTTTTTATATGGAAGTGACAAGGGTTCTTTTGTACCGAATTTGAGTGCACGATAAAGCATTCGCTTAGTCGCAAATTCGTAAATAAGTTGTGCTAATTCTTCTTCTTTTAAACCAGTGGAATTATCAAAGTAACCAGTAAGCGGATAAATCGGAGAAAATCCCAATTGAAATTTAACCAAAAAATATTGATGGTTAATATTATTACCTCCAATAAAGCGAACAGACTTACAATTAACTCCAGCAAAATATGTGTAAAGAAAACTGCCAATCAATATTGCACTAATATAAATTAAAATAAAATAATACCATGGAATGCGCCAATGCAGAAATTTCGTTAAAAGGAAAATGATTATGGTCAATATCGTAAGCATTAGGTACTGATAAAAATTTCGTATTTTTTTTGCTGATTTCATTGTTGTTGTTTTTTGTTTGAGTGTGTTATAATTAGAGGTTTCCTCTCTTATTGTTCTAATGTTTCTTTATAGAATATATTGTTTTACAAATTCTTCCTTTTCATCATCGGTAAAACCTTTCAAGTTGCCACGCTTTTCGAAGTAATATTTTGGTCTAAAATAATACTTAGCTATAATTATTTAGGTTATGATTGTTTTTTTCTTACTAAAGATTTAGAAAATAGCACCCCAAAATATTTTGGTAATTTTCCATTTAGATTTGTGTTCATTTCAGATTATTATTTGATTTGATTTGATTTGATTTTTTCTTTACCTTGTTGTTATTGACCCGCCGCCAGCCTCAGAGCGGGTATTATATTACTTGTTGGCTCTTTTCTTATCCACCATTGTTTGCAGACCAGTTAAACCCTTGCCATCGGGAACCGCTCGCATTGTCGGCTAGCGGCTCGATGGCAGTAGTGCTCATAACCATTAATTTACTCTTAACTTAAATGTTGGATAAAAATTAACAAACATTGATTCAAGCTTATTATATTTTTCAATAATTACAGGTTGCCGATTTATGGCTGCTAAACCTTGAAAACATGCATAAAGAATGTGATATAGTGACATAGTTAATTTATCAAAATCAAACTCGGGATGATAATTTAAAAAAGTTGTTGACGTACTGCTAAAATGTTCATAATTTGAATAATATTGATAAAACTTATAACAGGAACTAAACCAGCCAACATCAGTTTTTTCGATAAAGTCCTTCATTTCTACAACCTCAACTTTTCTTAATTTCTTTATTACAATTTTAGTTGAATTGATAACATTTTCAGGAAATATCTTTGCAAGGATTAAATACATTTCATTTATTTCTGCCTTAGAAAGTCGCTTTTCCATAGCTTCTTCTTCTATTTCTCTTTGGATTTGTTTTATGACAGGGACATTAAACCGAGCTAATTCATCAAGTATTGCAATTTCACCGTATTTTAGTAAAAATTGATTGAGATAAACAATTGTAATTGAATCTAAAAGTGATGTCCTAATCAGTAATCCAATAGATAATTTGAAATGTGTTTTTTTAATAAACTTTTCAAGTAGGGTATCAATTGAACTGATATTTAAGGAAATTCTGTAAAGAATATCAAGAAAGACTTCCTGAAATTTCAATTTCCCAGATAATGATCTTGAATATAATAATTCAGTATCAACCTCATTCAGGAAGCATGAAACAAAATCTTTCAGTTGATTTAAACTTTCGAGCTTTAATTTCTTATGGTTTATATCCATTTGTGTAAACTTAGAAGCATTACTGCCAATGGAAATGCATATAAACCATGCGTAGCATGGTTTTATATGCATTGTAAGCAGCAGGAATGTTATTGTTTTTTCCTTGTCCAGTCATAAATAATTGTTCCGAGCAAAATAAATGCAATTAAGTAATCAAGGATGTGCCAAGTCTCTTTTTGAAACCAGAATTTTTGAAATGGATTAAATAATATTGTTGTTGCTAAAAAACAAATTGAAAGTCCGATTTGTTTTTTGTTATAGGCTTTGTATGTAAAGTAAATTGAACTTGTCATCACCAACCATCGAAGCAATATATAATAGCTATATTGCTGCCTGGTCTCAGCAGCAATAATTAAAAATGTTATAACAGACAACCTTACTAATGTTTCTATGTAATGTGTAAACTTCGAGTTTTTCATTTGGTATTTATTTTTATTCTTTTTTTTAAATTTCTACCAAACGCATATCAAGTAATTTCCCCTTGAAAATTGTAATTATTCGGTCTTCATCGTCACTCATAAAAGTGTAACTTACATCTTCTGTATATGAATTACCATACCTATCTTCTCCTGCCTCCACAGTCTTCACGTCTGCCTTAATTGACGGATTTGAAGAAGTTACTTTTGAAACCTTAATAATAAAAACACCTATAGTCGATTTGTTTCCACTATAAATTTCTTTAAATTGTTGCGGTGTAATAGTAACCGAAGCAAGAAAATTATGGTCAGCATCTTCTCTTTCATCTAAAATTTGAACTACGTAACAGCTATCCACTTTTACAATGTCATAAATTCTACCTCTGAAAAGCATAGGTTGCTTTTCGTCAATGAACATTTCTTGATAATGAACGGTAAACAATCCCGTTGAATCCCATTTTGTATTTGCATTATATTTGATAGCAAGGTCGATGATTGCCATGTCCATTTTTTCTTTTTTTATGTGCTTTTGACTGTTCCCACAAGAAGTCAACAGGATAATCAAACAAGGAATAATGATTCGGTTTATTCTCATAATTTGAAATGAGTTACATTCTTTAGCATTATAATGATCAACATTTTCGACATTTTGTATTGCTTGCTGTTAATGCCAGGCCAACAGCCGCAGTGGGGTCTTTAGTAGATTTTATAACCGAATTTCGTTTACATTTCGGTAGCTAAAACCAGATCGTTTTAATATCATACCCCGTATTTCTTTCCACGGCACCCCGCATTTTCGGAAGCCGATTCGTTTGATGTAAGGTTTTACTTAAATAATTCCCAATATAAGCTCCCATCTGAGGTTACTTTAGCCGGATTATGTATCGGTATATATTCAGTCTTTCCATTGTTCTCATGATAAACAACCCAGACATACATTGCCTCAATAAATTTAATTTTATTTAGTGCCCGTGGATGTAAAACTACATTATCATTTTGGTAAGAAAAACAAATACTCGGATAGATTATACCATCTATATCTTGGACACCATTCTCGTCAAAATGCTTTTCAAATACTTGATCACAATAATAATTCGTAAAAAAGTAATCATATTCATCATTAATATTTTGCTTAGCAAACTCATCGGTAAAGAAATCAAGTATAAAAATATCATATAAAAAGTTCTTGTTTTCTTTCACAATGTTTTCTATTAGAAATGCACGTTCATCTTTTAAGATGTTTTTAATCTGTTGAGTGATTTTATTCTCCTGGTTTTTTAATTTATGAATATAATAAGGCGAATATGGCATTAACACTAACTTTAATGGTTCTGTTATTTGCCACACACCAACTGTAAAGTACTTCGAGTTTGACTTAGTATTTAAGGGAAATTCATTCCAAATCGTCTCGTAGCAAGCAGTTGACCAAGAATTACAGGCATAAAATCTGGGTTCATACTGCTTATTTGCTCTTCCAAATGTGATTTTCGCTTTGTTTTCTTGAGAAATAATCGAGATTTCAGAAACATGCCACCATGGCTCTTTCATGGTAGTCTTTAAACTATTATTTGTATTTGGCCTTGCTCTGAAAATAATAGATGGATCCTGGTAAAATGGAGTGTCAATTCTGTGCAATTCTTTCGTAATTACAAATGGAATTTTTACAAATGGAATTATTTTATCTAATTCTGTTTTAAAAGCATTGTAGTCGTATGTTCGGATTTCATTCCGAAGCTCTTCAATTCTATTTCTGAGGTTCTCAACGGTATTCATAAAAACTTATAACCAATAACGAATTGCCGGCAGCCGCATTGCGGGGTTTACTTGTTGTTTCTTTTTTTTCTATATTGTTTGCAGGTTTAGTGAATGCTAGCTTCTGGATACCACCCGCATTGCTATGCTGCCGGCTCGTTAGCTGTTGCCAAAATTTTCTTTGCCCTGTAAGATTTACTCAAGTAACTTCATTTAAAAACAATAAACATTTTTCAAAACCAACCAATGTTTGATTTACATGTCCTTTATAATAATCTGCTAGTCCAAACCTTGTATTGTAAAGTTCTTCTATTATTTGTTCATCAAATGGGTTCACATGATGGACATGTTGAAAATTTGTAAATTCTGTTGTATAATGGACAAGATTTCTTCTTTTTGAATTTAACTCACAATAAGCCTCATCTTTAAAATTCTTCAACCAACGATAATTTGTTGAATCATGGAATTCGGGCGGAATGATATCGATAACTTTGGAAAAATAGACATCTCGTTTATTTAATTGATTGGGGAAGAAAAGATTAATCAGATCTCCAATTCTATCCCAATAATTATAAAATTTTTCGCTCACAGAAGATCCAAACATGCTATATCTACTTGATTCTATATTAGGATAATTCAAATGTAGGACTTTCCCATTAAAAATTGTAATATCTTTAAGTGGATTGTTAATAAATGGCCTATACAAATACATATTTGCAAGGAAGAATTGAATTTCATCTGAACAAAAAATAAGATCATCAAAGAGTTTGCCAAAAATATCATCATTTTGGCCGTTAAATGTTAATTTTTGGATTGTATTATTAAACCATTCAAAAATATGATGACCATTCAGGATATAACTATCATCAATTCCGCTCAGAGATTCTATCTTATATTCTCTAATTATCTCGATTATTGCATTTTGATGATTGGATATGACCTTTGCTATTTCCATAAAATTTGGTTGAAACTAACCGCCGTAGACAGCCGAAGTGCGGGGTTTACTTGTTGTTTCTCTTCTTCACCTTATCCGTTAGCAGGTTCGTTGAAGCCTTCTTCCGGAAACCGCCCGCATTGCTTGGCTGACTTCATGTGAGCGGGTGTGTTATTTTTTTTCTATGATTCTAAATGTCACAAGAGCATCATGCAATCTCATTCAAGTTCATTTGGTTCTATCAGGTAGTAAATATTATACAAGCACAATATTAGGGTTTAGAAGAAATAAACTAATCAGATCTCACAAGATCTAGGCGTTTATAAATCATTTCCCAATAATTGGAATCGGTATTATTTAAGGAAACACAATATTCAATGAAAGAATCGCCTCTTTCTTTGTTTGCCTCGTAGAATTTTTTAACCATGCCATGGTAGGGGGGGCCTATGTATTTACTGTATGCAATTAAGTACTCGTCATCCGTAAGGTTTGCCCTATCTATTTCATAAAAAAATTCATCTGGTATAAGTGTGAATGAAAAGCCAGCTATCATACCAGATGAACTGTTTTTAAGTTCACTTAGGCGTGCATCGTTGATTTGGAAGCGATAATATTCTTCTGCCATTACAATTTTTATAGCGTTATCAACATCAAATATATCATACCCCATGAGTGCCGAATAGGGCATAATTTTGTGGGTTCTACTCTTATTTTGTAATAATGCAGAATAAATATCCACAATCTCATTAGCTTGCCTTATTGACATTTCTTTTAGTGCCATAACCGTCTTAATTATATTATTGGTACTCCAAATGATTTGTAGTTTTGCTAGTTTTTACATTTTTTCGAACGAATTATTTTTACATAGTCCATTTAGTTCTTTTTTTATTTCATTTATTTACATATGTTTGAGGAGAGTGTTTCTAAACATGCCCGCTAACTTACTGCTAATTTCATAAACCAGCAATAGAGTTGAATCATTTTTATCTGTCACCAAGTTTTACTCATAGGAAACCGCATATTCGCATTTAGCAAATTTACGAATATTGGCAATTCAACAATATTTCCCGAACTTTTATTATAATTCGTGCCTTTCTTAAATTTGACGGAGAGTTTATGAGTAAAAAAATGGGTTTCGGTTTTCCGAAACCCATTTTTGGAAAACATGATTACCGTTTAAAGTAATTTATAATGGCGGTAATTTAATCAACATCAATTTTTTCACCCACCTTTTTGCCTGGTATAAATGAGTAATTGACAAGTTGAAACGGTCTGGGTGTAAGATGGTCTTTGGCATCTGAAATTGCTTCGCGGCAGGTATTGAATGAGATTGTGCTATACAAATAATGCTGTACGCCCTTGCTATCAGTGTAGAAAACATCAATTATTCTGGTAATTTTGTCAGGATTTGAAGTAAAAAAGTCCCGGTTTCCCGGGACTAAAAAAAATTACATGGCGCCTTCATCTGCAAAGGAATAAAAAACATCATGGGCAACAATTATGTGATCCAGAACAGATATTTCAAGTCAGGCACCGGAATCTTTGACGGTCGTCAGGTTTATACAGGCGAGATTTCCGGGTCGCGTTTAGCGATTTACACGGAAAGTCTTCACGGGGGTGCTTTGTGAAGCTTACTGGACAGGATGGCGTGATGGTCAGAAAGATTGCGAAGGATTAAAAAACTACAACTTCGTCAATAAAAATCCAGGATGGTTCGCCTGCGCCTTCATGCCAGGCGGGACATTTTCCTGGATTTTTTGCTTTTACCCTGATATACCGCGCTTTTGTGTTTTCCATGAACTGGAAATTGAACGGTTGAATTATTGCCTGTTCTTCCTTTTGAGATATTTTATTCAGAACTTCATTGAACGAGTGATATTTTTTCCCATCGGATGAGAGCGAATATTCAACTACCTCCGGCAAAAAAATCCAGCTTTTTTGATTCTGGAGAAAGTTGGTTTGTACCGAATTCACTGGCATTACCTTTCCAAGGTCAATGATGAGATCAACATTATTTCCCTGATATCCATGCCAGAAACCGTCGCGGTGATTTACGGTTCCACGCAGCCCGTCGGTCATCGCTTCATCTCCCGACGCCGGATAACGGTAGGAAAATTCTGAAAGATATTTAACCGGTTTTCCGATAGCATGATGATATATCAGCGGCATTTCCACTGCTTTTTCCCTGAGTTTTCCGTCTTCAAACAACCCTGCCCTGATCACGCCATTGCTTTTAACGTTAACGGCTTCGGTATAAACCGGAGATTTTGGAGTTACATCATTGCCGTCGAGGGTATAATGAATAGGTACATTTAATTGTTCTGAACCAAGGATGAGGTTCACAGTCTGGGTTTTTGGGTTAAAAGTTGTACTCACATCCACCCTGAATGACCCTTTGCTGAAATTGACCTTCATCCGCTGAAGCCGGATGTATTGTTTTTGCATCCTCTTCTGAAAATCCTTCCAGTTCCTGAGTTTTTTCGGCGACCATGTAACCTCTGCGAGAGCGATCATCCTTGGAACAGCCATGTATTCGACATGAGAAGGAGTAGAAATAAATTCTGTCCATAGATTGCCCTGAGCGCCTAGGATGTGTTTTGCCTCTGCCGGGGTTAGTTCAGCGGGAGTTGGTTCAAAGGAATATACTTTTTTCAGTGTTGTAAAACCGCCTATTGCCTTTGGCTCAAAAGCCGGATCTGCCTGATAATGGTCAAAATAGCAATGAGAACCCGGAGTCATTATGGCATCATGTCCTTGTCGTGCGGCAGCAATTCCGCCTTCAACGCCGCGCCACGACATTACAGTGGCTTCCGGGGCAATGCCGCCTTCAAGAATTTCATCCCAGCCTATCATCTTCCGGTTTTTGGAAACTATATATTTTTCTATTCTTTTGATGAAATAGCTCTGAAGCTCTTTTTCATCTTTCAAGCGCTCGGTTTTGATCCGGTTCTGGCATTTTGGACATTTCAACCATTCACTCTTATCTGCCTCGTCGCCGCCAATATGAATATATTTCGACGGAAACAGATCCATAACTTCCGAAAGCACATCTTCGAGAAAAGCAAACACTGAATCATTTCCGGCGCAGAAAATATCCACATTGGGCCAGTAACTTCCCGGCGGAACCGTAAATGGTCCGCCGCTACAGGAGAGCTTTGGATAGGCTGCCAAAGCCGCAACGCAATGCGCAGGCATCTCAATTTCCGGGATCACGGTTATGTAGCGATCGGCAGCGTACTGAACGATCTCCCTGATTTCATCCTGAGTGTAGAAACCGCCGTAGGTTGCTTTTTCGCCAGGTTGCTGCAATGGGCGTTCATTCCATGGCATATCTTCATGATCAACACGCCATGCCCCAATTTCAGTGAGTTTCGGATATTTTTTGATCTCAATCCGCCATCCCTGATCATCTGTGAGATGCCAGTGGAACGTATTCATTTTATACATGGCAATCAAATCAATGTAACGCTTTATGAACTCTTTTGGAAAGAAATGGCGGCACACATCAAGGTGCATTCCGCGATAGGAATACCTGGGATAGTCGGTTATTTTGACTACAGGCAACGCCAGTTCCTTATAGGTGGAGGGCAGATTATTCCCGCTTATTTCTGAAGGCAGCAACTGAAACAGGGTTTGTACTGCGTGAAAAAGTCCCGCGCCGGTTTTCGCGACAATGGAAACTTGTTTCGGAGCGATTTTCAATTCATATCCTTCATCGGGTAGCGATAAACGATTCAACTGCCGGTCGAAAATTATTGCCGGAAGGTTTTTATCTTCTTTGGCAAACTCCCTCGCCTGAAGCAGCGGACCGCCGGAATACCTTATCCGGTCGGCAAAAAACTTCGCTATTCTCATTACCTCTTCGTCGTTGCCCTTCACAAGAACAAGAGTTGACGGGTTGATTATAAATTTTCCAGCCCCGGTTTTCATCATCGCCGGTTTTGGAACAATGGAGATGAGATTTGAATCGGGAAGGTTTTCAGCCTGAAATGATGATGCAATAATGAAAAATAGGGCAAATAATAAGATTCGGCGCATATTGAAAAGTTAGATAGTGAACATTTTCGAATTGGGAATTCCTAAGGGTTGTATGTAGGACTCCAAATTAACCACAAAGGCGACGAAGTGCGACACATGTGCCTTCGCGCTTCCTCTGTCGCATTCGTAGTTTATTTTTTTATGTAGCTCTACGGGGTTTATAATATGCAAAATAAGCATAAAAATCAATACGATTGCACCGGAATTTTTATCGGGCAAATGGTTGGATATTAACTGCTGATTCGTGACGGCGGTTTGGTTGAGTTTGGGCAGAGGAAAAGAAAAGGGAGTAAAAGGTCATTTTTAGAAAAAACAATGTTTATTTTAGTACTATAATAAACCGGAATGAAACCTAAGTTTGAGTCCACTCCGATCTAAGCGGCAGCTTCGACTTTTTTCAGAATCGCCTCTCGTTCCAATCATTTTTCAAACACGCCGGTTCTCTTTCCAGGTTTTGCATTTATCTTCATGAATCACTGGCATTTAACTCTGAAATAAAAGTTTTATATAGGTTTATTCCAGGGTTGAACCTTGACTTGAGCCATCCGCCCGTCTATATTTGCTGAGATAAAAGCAGAAGCGATTTATGATAGTTCAGCAAGAGAAACATATTCTCCTAATCGCAATGACGGATTCAATTTGCAAAAATGATTTTGTAAAATCCCTCCGACAGAAAAACTACCGTTTTCTTTTTGCAGAAACTGGCGAAGAAGTTATCGGCATCTTCAGGGAGCGTCCGGAAATCAACCTACTTCTCATTGATATTGATCTGCCGGTCATCAATGGAATCGAAACCGTCACGAAAATAAGGCAACTGGACGCCAATGTTCCTATTATTCTCATGGTGACATATATTACGCTCGAATCGTTACGACTTGCCCAAAACATCGGTTGTAATGAGATCCTGCAAACTCCGGTTGATCAGAAGACATTAGAAGCAATCATCCTGAAATATCTTCCTGTTTGTAGCACTTAAAACATATATACTATGAAACGATTGTGTTTGACAAAATTATTTCTCTCTCTAACCTTCGGTCTCTTTTTCTTTTATTCGCCTATCATTGCCCAGAATGAAAAGGCAGCCTCCGACATGTCTGAGCTTGCTAAGCAATCGCAGAACCCGGTGGCAGCCATGTATCAGTTGCCTGTGAGCTACCTGGGGGATATTAATTCCGGGTTGACCAAATCCTATATTTCTACGGTTATGTTAAAACCAGTTATCCCGATCACACTTTCCAAAAGCCTTTTGTTTATTTTCAGGGCAATTGTGCCGGTTACCTTTATGCCTTCACCAATTAACAAAAGAGGGCTTAGCGATATACAGCTTCAGTTTTATCTGTCGCCGGCAAGTAAGTCGAAGTTTATATGGGGAGCGGGACCTATGATTTCAGTCCCATCAGGAATTCCGAGTGATATGTGTTCGGGTAAGTGGACTGTTGGCCCGGCAGCGGTAGGTTTATTAATGCTAAAACACTGGGTGATTGGCGTTCTGGCTACACAACGCTGGACATTTGCAGGCAATGGTTCAATGCCAGACATCAACCAGTTGTACATTGACGCCTTCGCCAATTACAATTTCAAACATGGTTGGGCATTGGGTTATACGCCTGAAATCTATGTAAACTGGAATGAGCCGGACGATGCATGGAATCTGCCGGTAGGATTGAATGTTTCAAAAGTCTTTAAGATCGGGAAACAACCGCTTTCGGCAAATCTTGCGGGGTATTACAATGTCATCCGGCCGGCTGATTACGCTGATATGTATATCAAAGCGGGATTGACTTTCCTGTTTCCGAAAAAATAAATCGTACTTAATCAGAACTCTTAAAATAAACACTATGAAAATCAAAAAAATCAGTTTGTTGGCATCATGCTTCATTATTGGAGCTATCTGGGTTAACGAAGCAAACGCCCAAAAACCTGTATTAACAATTAACCCCGATTCGTATGTTTCGGCGTCAAACGAAGAGTGGGGCCAGTTGATGTGGGATTTTAAACTCTTCAACCAGCCTTTGGATGAATTTGCAAATTTTGATGAACCCAATGAGTCGGGGCTGGCTGCAAATCGTTTCATTGACAATTATGCCGCTTACTTCATTTCAGCAGTACAATATCACAAATTTCCTGCATGGACGGAGGCAATCCAACCTGTTCTGGATAGAGTAAACATGAAGTTGCTTCAGAAGTTTCTATGGCAGTACTGGAACGAAGAGAGCGCCGGTATAACTAAATTCCAGCCAAATATGGACAGAACGTTTCCTACAACTGCCGACCCCGTTGGATTTGCCAACATAATGTATTCAGGTCATTTGCTATTTCAGATGAATCTTTACCAATCCCTTTACCGCGATATGAAATGGGATAAACCGGGGTCTGTCGTGTTAAAATGGGATGACTACACGCAATTTGTTTATGATAACAGGAAAATACAAGAGTTAATTACAATGCAATTTCTCAGTAATCCTGTTCCGGGAGTAGAATGTGAACGTAACGCTGTTTTCTCGGCATGCAACCAGTTCCCGTTAAATGGGATGAAACTTTATGATGAGATGCATGGAACCCGTTATTTTGCCGCCGTTGCTCCCTTATATAAAAAATGGTTCGAAGATGTTTTTGTTGACCCTCAAACTAATAACATTGCCTGGTTCTATTTAATAAAACAAAAAATTGTCTTTTCCGAAAAGACTCCCTACTATGGCAACAAGTCAGATTCAATGGAAAAGCAATTGGTTAACAAGGGCGTTGATTTTGTTTCAGCAGGTAACGATGGGGCTGTTGGCGCTTTTATGCACGCATGGAACCCCGAACTGATCGAAAAAATTTATCCTGCCTTAAAGAAAAAAGTGTTTTCGCTTGATGCAAATGGCTTGGCAAAATTGCATCAGGATGTATTTATACAAGATGCTACTTATTCATATTTTACCTGTCTGGTTGCCGAAATGGGCGATGAACCCACAAAACAATTGCTGATACGGACCATGGACAGTATTTATCAGGGAGTTTGGCTGGATGGCACATTTCATTATGCATACAACGAAAATGCTTCGGGATTAAGTGTGGGGTCGCCCGATGTGGCAACGAAACCCGGAACAGTGACAAAGCCTAGGTGTTGTGAATCTCCTATGAAAAAAATGCAGGCGCCTCAATCGGATGTTTCCAATCAGGTGATTGGTCTTGCGCGGGCACTGCCAAAAAACGGAATGTGGATGATGGTTAATAAACCTTTTGATGATTTACACTTTACCGAACCGGCATTAATCGGAGTTGATGTCAGGCAAGTCATGATGAAAAGAGCTATCTACGACAGAACACAGAAAGCGCTGATTGTTTCAACATTTTCAAATAAAACAGGGGCAGAGACTACCATTAAAGTGATAAAGCTGAATCCTGCAAAAACGTACAACATATTTATCAATAAAGAATTTCATAAAGAGGTTAAAGGCATAACCGAAGATGATATTAAAATTGACAGCAAAAAGAGCTATGACATTGTAGTTGTAGAAAAATAATAAAACTGAACTATATGATCGTAGCAGGAATTGACATTGGATCCACCACCGGGAAGGCTGTCATCATGATTGATGATAAAATTATCCTGGGGAAAATAATCATGGCCTCCATCAAGCCGGCGCAAACGGCCATGCTTGCCATTGAGGCAGCCCTTGAAAATGCAGGTCTCGCTGCACAGGACGAAATTCAGTACATTGTTAGTACCGGGTACGGCCGGCTTAAGGTGGATTTCGGCAATGAGAATATCTCCGAAATATCCTGCCATGCCAAAGGCGCTTTTCATACCGACCCGGAGGTGCGTACCGTCATTGACATCGGGGGACAGGATTGCAAGGCCATCTCACTGAACGCCAAAGGCGGGGTTCTCGGATTTGAAATGAACGAACGGTGCGCCGCGGGAACGGGACGTTTTTTCCAGGTCATGGCCAAGGTTCTGTCCTGCGGACTGGAGGGGATCGGATCGCCCGACAATATCAGTCCCACCCCGGCAACCATCTCAAACCAATGCAGCGTATTTGCCGAATCGGAGATCATCAGCCTGGTGAACAACGATGTACCGCTGCCTGACATCATTACCGGCATCAACCGTTCCGTTGCCAGCCGCGTGAGCGGGCTGGTTCGTCGGGCCGGGCTGGCCGACAAGGTGGTTATCACCGGAGGCTGCTATGCCAACGAAGGACTGGTGAGTGCGCTGGAGAATTCCCTTGGTTTGAAAGTCAACCGGCTGCCAGTCAACCCGCAATTCATGGGCGCACTCGGAGCGGCTGCCTTTGCCATGGAAAGGTTTAGGGCAAAATCAGCAGAAACACAAACTAACATGGAGGATGCGAAATGAGATCAGGTCTAAAATCAGAAGTTTTTGAAAAGCTTGCCGTAATTGCCGGCAGCATAAGCAACCCCGAAGTAGTTCGGTGGAAGCAGCAGGGCGGCAGGGTGATCGTGTATACCTGCTCCTTCGTTCCGGAGGAGCTCCTGGTGGCGGCAGGCCTCCTGCCATTCAGGATACGGGCAACCGGGAGTCAAAGCGCGGGCAGAGCCGACGACTATTTTGAAGCAGCCAACATCTGCAGCCTTGTGCGCCATTGCTTTAATAAGATACTTACCGGTGAGTATCAATTCCTCGACGGCTGCGTGATCGGCGGCGGGTGCGACGCCAACCGGCACATACTTGACAACTGGGAACAGAGTGAGGCACGAATCCCTTTCCTGCACCGGATCTTCTTTCCGCACAGCTCCGGGAACCTGATGGCACAAAATTTCCGAAACCAGCTGGAAAATCTGAAACAATTGCTGGAGGATCATTTCGGGGTGAAGATCACCAATGAGAAACTCCAGGATGCCATTGTACTTTGTAACGAAATCCGGGATCTGCAGAAATCACTCTATGCTCTCAGAAAGGTGGATAATCCTGCAATCACAGCCGCTGAAACCATTTCGGTGATCGTGGCAGGCTATTCGATGCCGAAAGAAGCGTACAAGGCGGATCTGACCCTTCTCCTGGAGGAACTTAGTGGCGTAACAATGCCAGAAAAAAAACCCGTCGTCAGGCTGATGGTCGTTGGCCCCGGGCACGACGAACCCTCGCTGTGCGATATTATTGAGACCATGGGCGGCGCCGCGGTTACCGACCTCACCTGCTATGGTGGGAAAACCCTCTTTGGCAGCGTACGAGAAGCGGATCCCGATCCACTTCAGGCCCTGGCAGATTATCAGGTAATAGATCGCCCACTCTGTCCTAAGAACCTCGACGCCCATCCCATCATCAACCGGGAGGTCATGAATAAGATAAAAGAATACCGGGTTGACGGACTTATCGGCCAAAGCTACCTTTGCTGCGAAACCTGGAGCGGCGAGCTCTTCGTGCTACAGAAGGAGTTGAAGGAGGCTGGTATCCCCATGCTCCGGATTGAGCGGGAGTACACTTCCGACTCGCTGGGACAAGTGCAGACCCGTGTACAAGCATTCATCGAAACCATTTCAGGAGGATTATTATGATCAACATTTTTTCTCAGTTAATGATGGATGCCAACAAATCGCTGTACGGGCTTACCATCGAACCGCAGAACGCGTCGAAAGGTCCGGTCGTACTCGGAAATGGCGACTTTTTCATCGAAATACCGGTGGCTTTTGGCTGCGCTTTCTCCGACCTCACCCTCACCGGAGCCAATGGCACAGCCCTGCCAACCGCCGCCGAACTCATTGACAAAGGCATAGAAACCGGCGTGGGAAGCAGGATGTGCAATGCCATCAAGGTGGCCTGCTACTATCTTGAAGCGGGGCTTATTGCCAAACCAGATATGATCATCACTTCCAACTCCTGCTGCGACTCCATGACAACGCTTGGGATACTGATGAATGGATACAAGCCATGGGCTGACGTGCCGAAATTTACCATGGACGCCCCGCACAGCTTCGACGAGGAGAGCTACCGGTACTTTGGCCAACAGTTGCGCAATGCCGTTACCTTTATGGAGACCGCGACCGGGCGTAAAATGGACTGGGATCGCCTCCGGGAGGTGTGCGTGGAATCAAACAAGCAGCGGCAACTGCTGCTCGAGTTCCAGGAGTTGAAGAAAGCGGTACCTTGTCCGGCTGATCCGGACCTGGCGCGACAGGGCACGGAATATACCACCTGGACCTTTGACCGTGTGACTCCCACGGTGACCGCCTGGCTCGAACAACTGGTAACCGCCACCGAGCAGCGCGTTAAGGAGGGCAAAGGGATCGACGGAGTGAATGAGAAAGTGAGGTTCCTCTGGCAGGACCTGGCCGGGAGCTGGGCATCCGGAACTGTGCTGGCCCGCCTGCAAAAGGAGCTGGGGGCGGTATGCATCATGGATTACGTGTCGTATGCCACCTGGACCCCGATTGACCTCACCAGTGAAGAGACCATGTTCACCTCCTTCGGCAAACGCTTTCTGCTGGAAGATGCCATGAACCGGCAGGCCCTTCATACCGCCGACCTCTTCTGTAACGACATCCTGCAGATCGTGAAAGAGTTTAAATGCGATGCGGTGATCATGCCTGCCCATATCGGCCACCGGGATACCAATTCCAGGCTGAAGATCGTGCGGGATGTGTGCCGCGAAAACGGAATCCCCTGTCTGATTATCGGCATGGATATCTGGGACAAGCGATACATGACTCCCGACGTGGTTTTCGACCGGATGAAGACTTTCTTTGAGGTATCCGGATTAATTTAAAATCAATTTCAATTGAATTTAATAAAAATAATTATGGAAAGTATAGTAACATGGTACAACAGCTTGCTGAATAACAAAGAGTTAATGCATGATATATTAACATGGCTGGGAACTATTTTCCCGATTTATGTTTTTGTAGTAACTTCAAAGTTTACATTTAAAACAATTATCGAAGTAATTATAAAAAATAAGCGGTTATTCCTTAAAATATTTCTAATCGTATCTATTGCTACTCCATTGATTACCTCCGGCATCATCGCGATTTTTAACCCTCCTCTTGTGCTTGCAGGGATCATGCTGATTGCTTCGATTGCCGTTGGCGACCCATTTGATTTGGTTGATGCCCATGGCAAAAAAGGAAGCCTTCTGATGGCCTCAGCCATCATGATTATTTTGGTTATTTTGATGCCCTTGACAGTTCCTGTATGGATGTGGGTTTTTAGTCAATGGTTCCCATTGCACCTTTCAGCCACACCCATAAATGTGGTTACGCATGTATCCATCGTTGTATTAATTCCAGCGTTTTTGGGATTGCTATTCCGTCAGTATTTACCTAAAGCTACAGACTTACTTGAGAAAATATTAAAACGATATTTTGTCATTTCAGCGCTGCTAATCACTCTTTTCTTTATCTCCGGTTCAATCAGTAAAATCATATTTGTATTTGGATTAACCGGAATTATTGCAATGTTTCTAATGATTTCGATTACGCTGATAATGGGATATTACGTTGCAAAAGGTTTGGATCGAAAGGAACGTATCAGTATTTCGCTTGCCTGCTCACTGGGCAATATGGCGGCAGTTTTATTTATTGCCCGTTTGGCATATCCCGAATTAGATAAAAGTTTTGATTTTCTGGTAACGGTTTTTGGATGGGTCGTTTTGCGATGGCTCATTATCTATTGCTGGTTTTTCTTCATGAAATATCGTGTTAAAAAGGAAGGTGAAACCCTGGAAGAAGATAAAATTTAAGCCACTCCTGAGCTCCAAACAGATTGAATTATGGATGTTTATGATATTTATATAGAAAAGTATGCTGCCGCCGTTGATGAGATGTATGCTAAAGGCAGAAAGATTAAATTTACTCAGGTCCCTTCGTCAATTTCGGAAATAAGAAAAAATATTTGCGTTAAAGTAGGTGAAAAGGGAAACAGCGGCGTAATTTTAAGGGAAGACACCTTTATTGAACTTGGAAATCCTGAAATGGGCTCCTGTTCAATATTGCTTTATACTGATAAACCGGCAATGTTAAATGATGGCAGGATCACTTTAACAGGACCGGATATCAATGATTCGGGAGTTAATAATCTTTCGTTAGATGAAATTATGAACGCCGGCAGTTTGCATAGCAACGATAAGGATCTTGCAGAATTAGCATGTTTAAGCAAAAATAAAAAGGAGATTCAAAGCTTCCCATTTGCGCAAATAATTATGATCGGGGGGAAAGAATTAACCGAAAAAGATTTTGACTCTTTACGTGAAATATTGATTGTAGGCGATCAGATTGAAGGCTATATGGTTCGCAGTTTTTCTGAGAATATCTGGAGCAGGGTCAGTAAGCATGCTGTTGCCAAAGGATTTAATTTTGAAACACTGGGTAAAGCCCTGATGATACTTTTTAAATCTGCCAATCCTAAAATAGAATCTATGGAAGTGGGTTTTGTTACAACAAATAAAGACGATATATCTATTCTAAAGGAATATTCTAACCAAATTCAAAAAATATCAAAAGAAATCGTAAAAGAAAACTGGAAAATCAAAGGATATGAAATTGATTGCAATTCAGATTGTAATACTTGTGATGATAAGCCGGTGTGTGACGATATCCGGGAGGTATTGAAAGATAAAATGAAGAAAAACAGAACTTGAAAAAAGATAACCGGAAATGACAGCATCAGTTATTGAACATAATAAATTTATCACCCCCAAACCAATAATTTCGGTTTGTGGTAAAGGTGGAGTTGGAAAAACTGTATTCTCGGCGCTTTTAGGACGTGTTATTATTGAACATGGTTTAAAACCATTACTTTTAGTTGACGCCGATCCTGTTGGAGGCCTTGTTTCAGCTATTGGCGAAAAAGCTGTCAAAACACTTTCGGGCGTCAGAGATATGTTTATTGAAGAAACAAGAAAGGGTGGAAGGGTCAGTTCCAGGCAGATTGCCGACCAGCTTGATTATTTTATCCTCAATGCACTTGTTGAACGTAATGATTATTCATTATTGGCAATGGGGCATACTAACGAAAAAGGATGTTTCTGCTCTGCTAATAAATTATTGCGCAGCGCCCTGGATGAAATTATTTCGGCTTTTGCTTCTGTTCTTATTGATGCTGAGGCCGGTATTGAACAAATCAACCGGGATGTTACCGGCAATGTTAACAGGATTTTCGTTGTGATAGACGCTTCTCAAAGAAGCGTAGACACACTGAATGCTATTTCAAACATGGTTAATAGTTCAATAATTACTGTTGTTGCTAACAAAGTTTTACCTGAAAATTTATTAAATATTGCCAAAAATGTTGAAATTGCAGGTATTATTCCCGAAAATGAAATATTAAAACAATATGACCGCGATGGATTGCCGCTATGGAAATTACCATCAGACAATGAAGCATTGATTGCCGTTAAAAATATTGCAGCAAAAACAGGATTGATATAATTGATGTAAAACAAGTTAGGTTAAATATAAAAACAGGAGAAAAAACATGTGCGAAAATGATCATGACGAAGATTTTGAAATGCTGGCAGACGAATTAAAACACCTGCATGAACATCTGGAGAAAGCTTCACACCAGCAACTTGAAGTTTTAAATAAAATCTCGGACCAGATGAACTCGATTATCCTGCTGCTGAATGAGAAATAATAAGATGTTAAACCCCAGTTAAAAATAAGAAAAACATGAAAAACAGAATCCTCATTTTCAGTTTACCAGTCCTGATCGGACTGGTAATCAGTTCGGGTTGCTCGATGCAGCCGAAGCTCACCAAAGAACAGGCTGAGCAAAAAATCACAGAACTTCAAACCAAACTGGCTGTGATCAACGATCAATGGTATGACATTTATGAATTCGGGCTGGTTGACAGCGCCGGAGTGGCTGCCAGAAAGATTGAAGAGGCACAGACCGAACTGGCTTCGGGTGAACTTGCAAAAGCGTCGGAACTACTCATCCGTGCAGATACGCTGCTCAACCAGTATTCGAAAACCAACCTCCCGGTATTTAGTCCGGAAACACCTTTGAAAGATCCACAGGATATGGCAAAAATCCGTAAAGCGACATTGGAAGACATCGGGCAGCTTGAAATGGCAGGTATCCCTAGGTGGAACTATTGGTTCAATTTTTCCGGTAAAGGAGACGATGGAAAGCAATATGCCGCGTATGCCTGTGTGAATTATCATGGTACCGGGGCTTTGGTATCCGGGGTTATGTTTGTTTTAAGCCTGGAAGATAACGGCACAAAACTTATGGATGGCTCGCTTAAGGTCATTCCAACACGCAAACAGGAAAAAGACCGGTTGGTATTTACAGCCAAAGACGGGGAAAAATCACTTGTTTATTCCATTTACAAAGAGAAGGTTATTATTGATTATAAATCGCCGGAATACAGCGTGAACCTTGAACTTTCCACTCTCTATTCTTTCTGGTATAACAAGGGCGTCCAACCAATTGATGTGTTGCCCAATACTCCTTCAGCGGGTTTTGAGCAGCCAGGCCCGGCAAAAGGGACCATTGCCCTTGGAGGAAAAACCATCCGGGTAACCGGTGGCGGCGAACTTGAAAACTATTTCTGCGGCGGCAAAGGCGGGGCTGATTACCGCACATCGCTGATAAAATATGGCAATGAATGGTGGGTTCCCTTCAGCTCCGATCAGATTTCAGGGATTTTTGTGGTGACCGGACCTTACAAAGACGCCGGTCTTTATATCAACGGTAAATACGTGATCCCTTCGGAATTTAAGATCCTTCAGGGCGAACCGAATAAAACCTTCACCATTTCAGCGAAAACTTCAGAAGGTGATCTTGAAATAACCTGCAATCTCTGGGGAATGAATCCGAAGCTTTATGAATGCTGGGGAAGCGTTGACGGGACATTCAAGGGGCAGAAACTTACCAATGGGAATTGCTGGCTTGAACATGTTCCACAGGGAGGGGCAAATGAATCTTCTGATAAATCTCCAAGAAAAGCTAAACCAGACAATCGAGTTCAAATGTGACGCCGTAATTCTGCCGGCGCATATCGGACGCCGCGATGTCAACTGCCGTTTGGAAATAGTCAGAGACATGTGCCACAAAAAAGGGATTCTTTGCCTGATTTTAGGTTTTGATACCTGGGACAAACGCTACCTGACTCCCGATACGTCATTCGACAGAATAAAGACATTCTTTGAAACAGCCGGACTTATTTAAATGACAGCCAGGATGAAAATGGGCATTCAAACACCTCCTGCACCTTCCGGAACATACTCTCATGAATATACCCGAAAAATAACGGGCTTTACATAATTCAAAATTCAATAAAAAGGTCGCACAACAAATACATTGAATCAATAACATTCTAATATTCACCTTAAAAACAACCACGATGAAAAAGCTTCTATGTTTACTTTTAGGATTAACGCTGATGATAATGGCAGCCGGTTGCAAAAAGAAATCAACCGATCCCGAAACGATCTATTATTACGCCAGCGTTCAGATCAAAGGAGTCGGCAATACTTTTAAAACGACTTCCACATTTTCGAAATTATGTTTAATGACAGGCGTCTGCAACACGTTCTACACCGATCCAACGGTACAGGATAAAAATTACCTGATGATCGGCTTTCCTACGTCGGTCAAGGCGGGAGTTACTTATACGAGTGATTCTTCCCATACGCAGATCCTGTATGTTGACAATGCCGGCAGGAGGTACTTTTCCACATGGGGCGACAGTTTGAATATCACGGTAACGAAATGGGAAGGACATGGAGGAACAGGAACAGGGACCTTCTCAGGCAAGTTAAGATATGAAATAGTCCCGCCAAATCCTGCTGACTCCATTTACATTAAGAATGGAACCTTCTCCGCTAAAATTTGGTTCGTAACCGGCAATTAAAAACAATAATTACTTCCTGCTGCCATTCCAGCGGAATTTTCCCTGCTGATGAAGGAAAAACGCCTGTCATCAGCTTTGACGTTGCTACCACGCCATCGTTTTCATACTGGTACAAAGAAAAGTACATCATTCCAATGTCGGCGCCTGGTTTGAGCAATTGTTCAAAGGAACGCACGAGGGAATAAAAGCTGTTCAGGATTCACCGCAGATTGTTGATCCCCTGTAAAACAGGGTTGGATCGTGTTTGATATGAAGAAGGACTGGAAAGTTATTTGCGTAAAAACTCAGCGGCTCTCTGCGGTTAACCTTTTTTTTAACCGCAGAACCGAAAAGGTAAACCGAAAAGTGGGTAAAAAATAAAAATTTGGCTAAAGCCCGGTATATTAGCAACTTGAATTGCCACTACCTTAAGTAGTGGCAATTGATAACCAGATAGTTACAGGACTTTAGTCCAAATTGTTTCCTTTTCGGAGTGGGCTCATAAAAGAAATTACCATATAAATTAAGTAAACTGCTTATCTTTGAACTATTCGAAAAGCCAGCGGTTTTAAAAAAGGCGGACTAATTAAAAATGAGGCGATTATGAAGAATACTTATGACAAATCAGAAATGAAATCAATTCTGCGTCAAAAGGCTGAAGAGCTACTGAAAATACAAAAAAAAGCATCAGGTTCATTCACCAACCATGAAAACCATGTCTCAGCGTCAATCAACCCAGCTACTCATGAACCCATCAACCCAATAGACGCCGATACCCTGAAATTCATTCACGAACTTGAAGTACACCAGATCGAGTTGGAAATGGTTAACGATGAACTCATACTTGCAAAAGATCAGGCAGCAGAACTTGCTACCGAAAAATATGTTGAATTATACAATTTTGCTCCAACAGGTTATTTTACACTTTCAAAAGAAGGTGAAATTATTGAGCTAAACCTCAGCGGATCACAAATGCTGGGCAGAGAACGTTCCCGTTTAATAAACAGAAGGATTGACATTTTTATTTCAGAGGATACAAAACCAAACTTCAATTTATTTCTACAAAAAATATTTTCCGGTAAAACCAAAGAAACCTGCGAGGCAACCATTTCAACTAATGGCAACCTGCCAATGTTTGTTTACCTTACCGGAATTGTTACCCAAAATGGAGAACAATGCTTTGTAAATATGGTTGATATCACAAGAAGCAAACAGGCGGAAGCGTTAGAACAAACGCGCCAGAATTATGAAACCTTTTTTAACGCCATTGATGAATTTCGTTTTGTTTTGGATGAGCAAGGGAATATAATCCATATTAATTCAAAAGTTGCCGACCGTCTCGGCTACGCGCGCGAAGAACTTTTCGGAAAATCAGTTCTCATGGTTCATTCACACGAACGCCGCGAGGAAGCAGGCAGAATACTTGGTGAAATGTTAAGCGGAGTAACCGAGTTTTGCCCAATTCCGATTGTTACAAAATCGGGTATTCAAATTCCGGTTGAAACAAGAGTTTCCCGCGGATTCTGGGATGGCAAACCGGTGATTTTCGGAGTTACCAAGGACATTTCACAGGTGAGGTTATCAGAAGAAAAGTTTTCAAAAGTCTTTTACCTCAATCCTTCCGCCTGCGGTTTAAGCGATTTGGATAACCGCACTTATGTTGAAGTAAATGAAGCATTTTACACTTTGCTTGGATTTGATAAAAATGAAGTAATTGGTAAAACAGCTTCGGATTTAGGTATTTTGACTCCTGAATCAATAAAAACCATTGAGGCAAAAGTAGATGAAAACGGGAAAGCAAATAATATCGAAACCAAATTAAGAGCAAAGAACGGCGATATAAAACACGTGATGTTATCAGCGGATAATATTTACATACAGGATAAAAAATATCGTTTTACTGTTGTTCACGATATCACTGAGCGCAAACATGACGAAGATGCGCTTCGCGATAGCGAAGAAAAACATCGTAATTTGTTTGATGGCGCCAGCGATGCTATCTTCATCCACGATGCGGAATCGCCCGTTATGCTGGCAGTAAACATGCAAGCCTGCGACCGTCTTGGCTATACAAATGCCGAGTTAATGGCGATGCCAACAAGCGGAGTGGATACTGCGGAGCAAAGTCAGTACATGCCGGAAAGGGTTGCCCGACTGATGGAGCAGGGTCATCTCGTATTTGAAACCGTTCATCAACGCAAAAACGGTTCAGTTGTTCCTACCGAAGTAAGCGCCCGGCGTATCATCTGGGATGGAAAACCTGTAATTATGAGTATTTGTCGCGATATCACCGAACGCAAGCAAGCGGAACAAGCGCTGAAGGAAATATCTACGCGCCTGACATTGGCAACCCGTGCCGGCGGCGTAGGTGTGTGGGACATGGATATTGTCAATAATTCCCTGTTTTGGGACGATCAAATGTTTGTTCTCTACGGCGTTGCAAAAGAGAATTTCGGCGGAGAATATGAAGCCTGGCGGGCAGGCGTTCATCCTGAGGATGTGGCGCAGTGCGACGCTGAACTCCAGATGGCGATACGCGGCGAAAAAGAATTCGATACAGAGTTCAGAGTGGTTTGGCCCAATGGAACTATTCATAATATCAGAGCGCGCGCTATTGTTGAGCGCGACGAGTCAGGCAAGCCATTTCACGTTATTGGCACAAATTGGGATGTTACGGCGCAAAAACGCTTAGAGGAGGCTTTGCGCGATAGCCGGCATAAGCTGCAAAAGATAAATGACGAAAAAGACAAATTCTTTTCCATCATAGCCCACGACCTGCGAAGCCCTTTTAATGGAATTTTAGGGCTGTCTCAGATACTGGTTGAAGATTTGCCCGGTATGACATTCGACGAGACACATAGGATTGCAGTGAGTTTGAGAAACTCAGCCACCAAGCTTTTCCGCTTACTCGAAAACCTGCTGGAATGGGCAAGGATTCAACAAGGATTAATTCCATTCAATCCGGAGTTAGTTCAATTGCTTCCAATGGTAAATGAAAGTATAGCAATAGCGCTGGAACTCGCTAAAATCAAGGGAATTGATATAACATGCAATATTCCGGATGATTTAATGGTTTTTACAGATAGGAACATTTTGCAAACAGTAATCCGGAACCTTGTTTCCAATGCTGTGAAATTTACGCCCAAAGGAGGAAAAATCTGGCTATTCTCAAAAGCCACCGATGACAAAAACATTTTATTTTCAATTAAGGATTCTGGTATCGGGATGAGTCCTGAAATGGTTGATAATTTATTCAGGCTCGACCTTCAAACAAATAGAAAAGGCACCGAAGGCGAACCCACCACAGGGTTAGGACTTATCATCTGCAAAGATTTCATCGAAAAACATGGAGGAAAGATATTTGCGGAAAGCGAAGTGGGGAAGGGAAGTACCTTCTTTTTTACGTTACCCGTGAAAAATGAGCAGTTGCCCGTTGACGGTATTTAATGTTATATAAACAATGCGCATAATGAACAACAACCTGAACAAACTTTTATCTCGCCAGATTAAACGACACTTTGGCGGTATTGACAAAATGCCGGATGAGCTACAAGGTATTATTCAGGATATCAACAAAACTTATGCAAATTTTGAAGATGACGCTCAACTGCTTCAAAGTTCAATTGAAATTAGTTCACAGGAACTCAGGGATGCTTTTCAAAAGCATAAGCATGATGCGGAAACGCAAAAAGTGACAATTAATAAGATAAAGGAAGCCATTTTCGCGCTTAACCCTTTCGATCGAAACGACCTCTCAGAAAGTGAATCAGCTTCTACCGACAGTAGTTATCTGTTCAACTCGCTGATAAAATTGATTGATGAGCGCAGACAAGCAGAAGAAGCGCTGAGGCAGAGCGAATTTCGAATGATGTCGCTTACCAGCACTGCCCAGGACGCCATTTTAATGATGGATCCGGAAGGGCGGGTTTCCTATTGGAATTTTGCCGCCGAGCGTATTTTTGGTTACACCAGCGACGAAGCCATCGGTCAGATACTGCATAATTTTATCGTGCCCAGGCATTTTCGCGAAACACACAACAACGCCTTTCCCGAATTTCAGCAAACAGGACAGGGCGCCGCTATTGGGAAAACATTAGACCTTATGGCGCTACGAAAAGATGGCAGGGAAATAGCAGTTCAGTTGTCGCTTTCTTCTTTTAAAATAAACGAAAGCTGGCATTCCGTTGGCATTCTCAGGGACGTCACCGAGCGCATATTAATGGAAAATAAATTGAAAGAGAGTGAAAGTCTTCAGCGTTCGCTGTTAGAAAATGTTGCAGTTGGCATTGTGATTATTGATCCTGAGACGCGCATTATTGAGGGTGTCAACACTTTTGCTTCTTTGTTAATTGGCGAAAAGAAAAAATATATTATTGGGCGCAAATGCCACATGTATATGTGCCCGGCACAGGAACAATGTTGCCCGGTTTGTGATAAAAATCAGGAGGTGGATAATTCGGAAAGGATTTTACTTCGCGCTGATAAATCAACAATGGCTGTTCTGAAAACTGTTAAACGGATTCAGATTGAAGGTAAGGAAAAACTATTGGAGAGCTTTGTTGACATTACAGCGCAAAAAAAAGCGGAAGAAGCGGTTATGCAAAGCAGCAAAAAATGGGAAGCCATTATTTCTGCCTCGCCCGATGGAATCGGAATGGTGTCGCTCGATGGAAAATTACAGCTTATGTCCAATAAATTAGCGGCAATGTATGGCTATTCCGTAGAACAGAAAGATGAACACATTGGAAAATTGTTTTTTGATTTCATTGATCCTTCAAATCACCAAAGGTTGCATGATAATATTCATAAGTTGCTTACGGGTAGCAGTGATAATACTATAACCGAATATCTCGCTGTAAAAAAGGATAACAGCCGGTTTTATGTTGATGTTAATTCTACTATTCTGCTTGATTATAAAGGTAATCCTGAAAGCATTCTGTTTGTTGAACGCGACATAACAGGGCGCAAGCAGGCTGAAGAAATATCAAAAAAAAGTCGTGAAGATTACAAGGAACTCTTCGATAACGCCCCGGTTGGCTACCATGAAATTGATAATGAAGGCAAAATAGTTCGTATCAACGAAACCGAGCTGAAAATGCTGGGGTATTCTATTGATGAAATACTTGGAAAGCCAGTCTGGGAATTGAATGCCGACGAGTCAGTCTCGCAACAGTCTATCGCCGCAAAATTGTCGGGCATTCATACCCCTTTACAACCTTTTGGACGCGAGTTTCGCCGAAAAGACGGAACAACAGTGCCGGTTCTTATCAAGGATATTATTGTTAAAGATAAAGAGGGCGGGGTAACCGGAATCAGATCAACCGTTCAGGATATAACTGAACGCAAGCGCGCCGAGGAAGCGATGAACCAAATATCTACGCGCCTGGCGTTGGCTACGCGCGCCGGTGGCGTTGGCGTGTGGGACTTAGACCTTGTCAACAATATTCTTTTGTGGGACGATCAGATGTTCACGCTATACGGAGTTGAGAAAAATAATTTCGGCAACGCTTACCAAACATGGAAGGCTGGCATTCATCCTGACGATGTGGCGCAGAGCGACAATGAAATTCAGATGGCGGTAAATGGCGAAAAGGAATTCAATACCGAGTTTCGCGTTGTATGGCACGATGGCTCTGTTCACAATGTAAGAGCTCTTGGTCTTGTTCATCACGACGATCAAGGCGCGCCTGTAAGGATTATTGGAACTAACTGGGATATTACGGAGCAGAAGAAAACCGAAGCGAGACTATTAAAAGCCAAACAAGAAGCAGAAATGGCTAACAAATCGAAAAGCATATTCCTTTCAAATATGTCGCACGAAATCAGAACGCCATTGAATGCAATTATAGGCTTTTCGCAACTGATAAACCGCGATAAACTTTTATCAGATTCACAAAAAGAGTATAATACTTCTATTATTCGCGCAGGAGAACATCTTTTATCGCTCATTAACGACATTCTGGAACTCTCGAAAGTTGAAGCGGGACGAGTATTGCTTAATCCGACAAATGTTGATCTGCATGTTCTTATTGAAGATATTCAAATGATTTTCAAAGAGCGGGCACAATCCAAACATCTTCAGTTTATTTTTGAAACTGCCGCCGATCTTCCCCGTTTTGTTATTGTTGATGAAAGCAAATTACGTCAGATATTTGTAAATTTAATTGGGAATGCAGTAAAATTCACCGATGAAGGCGGTATTGCAGTTCGCGCCAGGGTTGATAAAGTAAATGAAGATACAAACAGACTGATTGTGGAAATCCAGGATTCAGGCGCTGGTATTCCTGAATACGAAATAACTAACCTCTTCAAACATTTCGTACAAACCAGCGCCGGAATTAAAAAAGGCAGCGGCACTGGTTTAGGGCTTGTTTTAAGCCGCGAACTAACCATTTTAATGGGTGGCGACATCACGGTTGAAAGCAAGGTTGGAAAAGGCTCGGTATTTACTTTTCATGTGGAAATACAAGAGGGAAAACCCGAATCTGTTGAAATAACTACTAAAAAACATGTAATCTGCATTGATAAAGGCGAGGAGGTTTATCGAATATTGGTTGTTGATGATAAAGCAGAAAACCTGAAAGTAGTAGTAAATCTTCTCAAACTGGTGGGTTTTGAAACAAATATGGCAGTTAATGGCGCAGAAGCGATTGTAAAATTTGAACAGTGGAACCCACACCTTATTTTAATGGATATGCGAATGCCTGTAATGGATGGCTACGAAGCAACGCGTCGAATTAAGTTGACTGAAAAAGGCAGGCAAACGCCTATTATTGCGCTAACTGCCAGTTCGTTTGAAGAAGAGCGACAAAAGACAATGGCTCTTGGCATGCATGATTATATTCGTAAACCGTTTCGGGAAAACGAATTGTTTAGCTCTATTGGAAAAGCTCTTAACATTAAATACATCTATGAAGAGCAACAAATAACTGTCGGGCAGGAAATATTTCTTAATGACAATGAGGCAATAGTTGAGAATATTGCTCAATTGCCAAATAGTCTGGTGCTGCAAATGAGAGATGCTCTTGCTGTTGCAGATTTAGACCTGCTGATTGATCTTATCAAAAGTATTGAATCATACAATCCGGGACTTGCTCAACACCTTAAAACATATACCAAAAATTACGACTATGAGTACTTACACCAGATATTAAGTAAAAAGGAGATCGAACAATGATAAATGACAATGTAGTAAGCCAGAATATGTTTAAAATTCTTATTGTTGACGATATAGCTGCCAACCTTAATGTACTTGGCAACATCCTTAAAAATGACGGGTATAATGTGCGCCCGGTTCCCAGTGGAATGTTGGCGTTGCAGGTTGCAGAAAAAGAAAAACCCGACCTTGTCCTTCTTGATATTATGATGCCGGATATGGATGGATACGAGGTTTGCCGACGATTCAAAGTTACGAGGTCCATTAGGTGGCTTGATGGGGTTAACGGAACTTATGGCAGAAGACTCTCAGGATTTTTCACCTCTTGAAAAAAACGATCTGATGTTAGAATTGAGCCATTCAGCGCGTAATATCTTCAATTTGCTTGAGAACCTGCTCGAATGGTCGCGAATGCAGCGCGGGCAAACAGCCTTCAAGCCTTCAATACTTAGTTTAAGAGAGGTAGTAACTGAATGTATAAAAATAGTCTCTGAATCGGCAAGAAATAAAACTATTGAAGTAGTTCTTAATATACCCCCTCAACAGGAAGTATTTGCTGATACCAATATGCTTCAAACCGTAATTCGCAACTTAATTTCAAATGCAATAAAATTTACCCCAAAAGATGGTAAGGTGACCATTTCGTCCGTTGCAGGAGAAAACAATACGGCGGTTATTGCAGTGAAAGATATTGGCATCGGGATGAGTAATAAAATATTAACTAATCTTTTCCGCCTCGATATAAATTGCGGCCGCTCCGGCACCGACGGTGAACCAAGCACCGGATTGGGATTGCTGCTTTGCAAAGAGTTTGTGGAAAAACATGGTGGAAAAATTTGGGCCGAAAGCGAAGAAGGAAAAGGTAGTATCTTTTATTTCACCTTGAAAACCAAAAACTGAACCTTTTTTTACCATAGTCAAACCGGGATAAACCATACATTTTAAGAAATTACTGGAACCGAATTCCAAGTTCGGGGATGACTAATTGGAATAGGCAAGCCGGAATAGTTTTCTAAGAATGCACTCGGATACTCATAATAAATATTTACTTTTTGAGTGGTTGTTATTACTGTCTCACAACTTTGACAATTCCAACCTTTCCGTTTTGCACTATACTCAACATATAGATTCCACTACTTTGGTTTTCAAGTGAAAACTCATGGAGTTTGCCGGAATAGATAGTTCTTGCAGAAACTTCAACGCCCAAAATGTTATAAATCTTTACAATAACAGGCGTTTCTCCAGGTTCAGTTGATAACGATAAAGTAAAACGACCGGGCGTAGGGTTAGGATAACATCTGAAAGTAGCATCCGCTGAGTTCTCCGCCAACGCTCCAATCTTTTCAATCTCTCCAATCTTTTCAATCTTTTCAATCTTTTCAATCACCCCAATCTGACTTCCCGGCAACGCGCTATTCATTGGAACGCAATACTGACCCGAATTGGTTATATACCCATGAAGATATCCGCCGGCATCAACTTTGGTTCCAGCTAACATGAGAATATTATAACCTGCGATAAGATTTACCGAACCGCCCGATTTCACCAGGAATGTGGTTAAACCGCCGGCTACGGTAATTGTTTGCGTAGCGTTATAACACTGGGTCTGATTGCTGTCCACAACTATATTGAAAATAGTCAATTCAGGCGGTGGCAACAGCGACACTGTAATCGTAACCACATTTGTTGCCACGCCTTCGCCGCATGTTGACGACTGGATTTGCCTGAACCAGGTTGTAGCCGTTAATAGCCCCGGCTGATAATTGATCGAAGTGGCGCCGGAAATGGTGGCAAAGGTCACATTATCATCCGATTTTTCCCATTGATACAGGTAAGGCGGATTGCCGCCGGTTGGCGCAGAACCAATCAGTTGAGCCGGTATTTCAAATTGCGAAACGACCTGATCCGCTGCAATGCTGCCCGCCACTATGTTTGGATATACCGTGATAATTGCCACATTGGTTGTCAGCGATCCGCATCCGCTTGCTGAGGTTTGAATCTGACGGTAATATGTTGTTGCAGTCAAAGCAGTTGGCGCGAAATTCAGCGAGGTTGCTCCGAAGATATTGGAAAACACTGCATTATCCGCAGATTTTTGCCACTGATAACCGTAAGCCAGATTTCCGCCGGTGGGCGCAATTCCTGTCAATGCTGCCGGTACAGTGTTGTAACAAATCGCCTGACTTGCACCGATCGAACCGACAATAAATTGTGGATAAACGGTGATGGTGACAACATTGGTTGTCAGCGATCCGCATCCGCTTGCTGAGGTTTGAATCTGACGGTAATAAGTTGTTGAAGTCAAAGCGGTCGGCGCGAAATTCAGCGACGTTGCTCCGGAGATATTGGAAAACACTGCATTATCGGCAGATTTTTGCCACTGATAACCGTAAGCTGTATTGCCGCCTGTGGGCGCTATTCCTGTCAAAGCGGTCGGAACTGTGTTGTAACAAATCGCCTGACTTGCTCCAATCGAACCGACAATAAACTGTGGATAAACGGTGATTGTAACCACATTTGTTGTCAACGATCCGCAGCCGCTGGCTGAGGTTTGAATCTGACG
>JAPLDO010000161.1 GCA_026391715.1 Bacteroidota bacterium | reverse complement strand
GAATTACTGGAACCGATGGAAAGGTGATCAGATTTCCAACCAGAGTATTGCCGAAATTCTGGTTGATTGGGTTTGGGGCAGCGGAAAATGGGGCATTGTCATTCCGCAACGGTTGCTGAAAGTTCCTGATGATGGAATCGTAGGAACCGCTACTCTTTTTGCCGTCAACAACGTCAACCAGCGCGGCCTTCATGCTGCCATTTTCCAGGCAAGGAAGGCTTTTATAGAAGAACTGGTAAAATATCATCCGGACCAGCTCAAATTTTTCAATGGTTGGATGAACCGATTGAACAATTTTAAATTCATCGCATGATAAAACCGGGTTTTCTGATTCTTCTCCTGGCCGCCTTGATGTCCGGCTGTATTACTGAAAAAAGATGTTCTGAAAGATATCCTGTTGCAGAGCGATCTAATGTTTTTGTTCAGCACGATACCATCACTTCCGTGAAAGATTCCCTGATCCCCTTACCGGCTGACAGCGGCTTGATCAAAGCGCTGTTGGAATGCCAGGATGGGAAAGTGGTTGTGAAAGAGATTCTATCCATAAAACCGGGAAAGCGGCTTATTCCGTTCTTTTCGGTTCAGAACAATGTTCTGACCACCAGTGCAAAGATCGACAGCAGCTCGATCTATTTTGCCTGGAAAGAAACTCACATCCGTAAATCCTGGATTGAGTCCAGGACAATTGAAAAGCCGGTGTATAAAGTCACCGGTTTTCAGAACTTCCTGATCTGGTCGGGAGGGATAGCCTGGGCGATCATTGTCATTCTGTTTGCAATAAAATTGATCCGTTTCTATCTTAAAAGGAAATTACTGTCATGAATCAGGTTGAAATAGATGGGGAAAAATATTTTATGCCTTCTGAATGGAATGAACTGACAAAAAAGCAGGTTTTGTTTGTCAGCCGCCTGTTTCAGGGACAGCTCACCATGGTGGATTTTAAGCTCAGAGCGCTTTTCAAATTCCTTTCGGTCAGTCCGAGAGTGCTCAAGAGAATTCATCCGGAGGATGCATATTTCCTTGGTGAAAGCCTCGATTTCCTTTTCAAGGAGGTCTCCCTGACTAAAAATCTTCTCCCTGTCCTACGAACCGGCACAAGAAAATACTTAGGTCCTGCAGATGCAGGTGTTTTGATGGTATTCATTTAGAAAAGCAAGGTAAGACGATTTACTGAGATCGGATTAGATGGATTTTACCAGGGTAACGAAAAGACCGTACAGAAATGGGCCCGGAACTACCGGATCGAATTCAAGGGGATCGTAATCATTCAGAACTGCGCTTCCCAGAAAAGGTACCTGATCGGCGAACCCTGCAGTAGCTGTTTTCATAAGTAGGTTAGTTGAAGAGCCTGTCGGAGCAATCTGGCAGGCTTCTTTTACTGTTGCCCGATGTAAGCATTGATATTATTGTAATTTTACAAATTGCAATAAATAACCGCAGTCTGTTCAGTTTATACAATCTTTATGGGCAATAATTTCGTGAAATACCAAATGTAAAGAAAAAGAATGAAAAATGAAAACCAAAAAAAATCCGAAATTCCAACTTTATTTCTGCATCAGGGAGGGATAAACGATGTAGAAATTGAGTCTCTTCATGGGTGTTTTCAATTTCTTGAAGCCAATCCGAAATATCTTTTACCACATCAGCTGACATTTTATTCTATCGTAATTTTTATCAAAAATTGCGGAAAACATTTTATTGATTTCAATGAATATACGTATAAACCCGGTACAATTTTCCTGATTGCCGAAAATCAAATACATAAATATATTGTTGATTATCTGTCAGATGGGTATGTTATCTCTTTTACTTCCGATTTTTTTAACAATTCAGAAACTGATATCAGCCTTTTAAATCAATATTCTTTATTTAATCTGAATTTCCCCCCAGTTGTAGAGTTATCAGAAAATGAGCAAAAACTTATATACCCAATCCTAAAACTTTTCCGGGAAGATCATTTGTTTTATATAGAAAACAAACCTGTTTTAAGAAAGGAAATTCTTTATACAATGTTGAAATTGATATTGTTAAAAATTGAAGTAATTAAGCGAAAACAAACAGAAGCAATAACGAATAAACAATATTTTAATGAATATTACCGGCTTAAAATTACTATTGAAAAAAACTTTCTTATTCACCGCCGGATTGATTTTTATTCGAAACTGCTTTGTTTATCAGAAAAAAAAATAAATTCCATATCAAAATTATTTTCCGGTAAAACTGTAAAACAATTGATTGACCAGCGAATTATTTTGGAAATTAAACGTCTTTTAGTAAATACCAGCTTATCTGTCAAAGATGTCGCTTTTAAAACCGGCTTTGACGATATACCCAATTTTGTGAATTTTTTCAAAAAGCACACTGGATCAAACACTTCAGAATTTAGAAATAATATTGATAAATCATAAAGATACAACATTTCGGCATTTTTAAACAACTTCAAATTTTTTCATTTTAGTAATTTTGTACTGTTAAAAAAATTACAGTATCCTAATAAATTATGGGAAATGCTATAAAAATTACAAACAATGAAATTTAACACGTATGAAGATTTATTCAACAGTACTAATTCTCTTTTTAGGGATTTCTGCTTTAGTCGATGCCCAAACTACCGGATGGAATAATGGCGGTGGTAATTGGCAAAGAAATGGCTATATGGATGTAGCCGGACCAACAACTGACAGCGTATTGTGGCAAGTCAATTCAGATGGGTTTTTCGGAATGCCGATTTTCATTGAAGGAAATTATTTGGTAACGATGCGGTTTCTTGAGTCGACAAATGCACCGGTGGAATGCTATGACTTGACTTCGGGCAACTTGCTTTGCAGTGTTGATGTAACCAACTCATCCGGACGGTCATTACCGGTGGGGCTCCGCGAAGGAAGAGTGTTTGTTGTAAGATTTACTGAAAGTCCGAACGATACATTATATGCGCTCGATGTATCAAACGGCTCGCACCTTTGGACGTCTGATGTCAATGTAGGTCCCTACATGTCCGAAACAGGAGTTTTCGATTCAATCGGCAACTTCTACATTAATAACAGCAATTTTCATACCTACAAAATAAACCCTGTGAACGGTCAAATGATTTGGCAGACATTTACCGTTCCTATGGCATCAGGTAGTGGTGAAATGGCTATCAACAATAGCAATAATACAGGTTATACGCTTGAAATTGACCAAAGTAATCTATCCTGTGTATAGGCAATAGATTTAGCCACAGGGCAAAAAAAATACAGCCAAACTGTCCCCGCATTAAGACCCGGCGGCAATTATCCTCAAAGCGCCTTGATGGTTGGGTTTAACGGAGTTGTTTATGTACAACTTACTGATGATAACGTCGCTGCTTTATCAGATAACGGAACAGCCTTCACTTTACTTTGGCAAACGGAAATATCCGGCAACGGTTCTTTTAGTTTAATGTGTGTGGGTGCTGATGGTTCAATTTATGCCCCGACTGATGGAAAAATAGTCCGACTGGATCCGCTGACGGGTGACACATTAAATATATCTGCCACGATTACTCAAGGTGGTTTCTTTTTACCGCGCATATCAGCCACCAGTAACAACATGATTTACGTAACAAACGGTGAGAATTATGTTTATGCTTTTGACCATAATCTTAATTTAATATGGTCCGACTATCTTCCAAATACAAACACTTCAGGCGTGTGCATTGCGCCAAATGGGCTTGCTGCTGTTTGTGGTCAAAATACAATCCGGGTTTATACCCCAACTCAAACAGTCGGTATTCCTGAAACAGAAGATGTCATTGTCAGTTTACACCCTAATCCTACCTCATCCTATGTGACATTAACCTTTGAAAATCTGGTTTCCGCTAAAGATTATTTATGTATCGATAGTCAGGGAAAAATCATGAGGAAGGGTAAAATATTTGAAAAATGTACCACAATTAGCCTGGCTGATTTAAACAGCGGATTGTATTTTTTACAAATACAAGGATTAAATCAAACAATTAAAATAATGAAGAAATAGCCCAGATATACCCAATTTTGTGAATTTTTTCAAAAAACACACCGGATCAAACACTTCAGAATTTAGAAATAATCTTAACTAAGTCATTATTGCACAACATTTCGGCATTTTTTAACAACTTCATATTTTTTTCATTTTAATAATTTTGTACTGTTAAAAAAAATTACGGTATCCTCTCAATTATTATTATGAAAAAAAACATTCAACACGCACAAATCTATGTGTTTCAATGGTTTGTTGTACTAACTCTTTTCTGGATTTTGCCTGTAAAACTAACAAATGCAACCAACGATGGAAATGAAACCGTTGTTAAAGGCGAAAGACCTGCCATAGACCTCAATTCTGTGCCTAAACAGGCGATGGAATCTGGAATAATCAGGATAAAATTCAACCGTACACTTGAAAATTATCTGGATAAAATGACTTTTTCAAAGAATACCGATGGAACAATCAAGTTTGGAATTGCCGAAGTTGACCGGCTCAACCGCCAATTTGGTGTTATGCAGGTAAAGCAAACTTTTGAAATTGCGTTACAGAATACAATATTCACTACTCGCCACAGGCAATGGGGCTTACATTTATGGTACAACTTGTGCGTACCTGCAGGAACAGATATCCGGAGTATGGTGATAGCATATTCTGCAATAGATGATGTTGAAATTTCGGAACCGGTTTACAAAAAAAAACGTATCGGTACCGACATCAATAGTGCAAAAACCCAATTAAATGGTGATACGGGGGCTGGTTCTGCCATAGGTGACGCTCTTAATTTTGTTCCCAACGACCTGAGATTCAATGAGCAGTGGCATTATAATAACACCGGTCAGCAAAGCGGTACTGTGGATGCCGACATTGACCTTCCCGAAGCATGGGAGATAACCAAAGGCAGCAGCAGTGTTGTGGTTGCAGTAATTGACGGCGGTATATCCTATACACATGCAGACCTTGCAGCAAATATGTGGCCGGGAATCGGTTTTAATTTTGTAACAAACTCCTCCACCATTACTCCTGATGACCATGCAACACACGTTGCCGGCACTATCGCTGCCAATACCAACAATGGTGCAGGCGTGAGTGGTATTGCGGGAGGAACCGGCTCCGGCGATGGCATCAGGCTGATGTCGTGTGAGGTTTTCACCGACAATTCCAGTGGTGGTTTCGAGGTTGCACCTGTATGGGCTGCCGACCATGATGCTGCCATTTCTCAGAACAGTTGGGGGTATAACACTGTTGGAACTTACGAACAAGCCGTTCTGGTTGCCATTGACTATTTTAATGCCAATGGCGGAGGTGGTGTTCTCAATGGAGGGATTACAATTTTTGCTGCCGGAAACAGTAATTCACAAGGTTTATGGTATCCGGGTTGTTACAGCGGTGTCTTTTCAGTGGCTGCAACAAACAATCAAGATATAAAAACATGGTATTCCAATTACGATAATTGGGTTGATATTTCTGCTCCGGGAGGAGAAACCAATTCGGTTACGGCGCGAGGTGTGCTTAGTACAATAACTGGAAATTCTTATGCTTTCTACCAGGGAACGTCAATGGCATGTCCGCATGTTTCCGGTGTAGCTGCGCTAATCATTTCACTGGCTCCCGGCGAACTCACTCCCCAGGACGTAAAGGATATACTGACTTCTACCACGGAAAATATTAATGGATTAAATCCAACTTATGCCGGAAAGATGGGTAGCGGACGTTTGAATGCATACAATGCACTCATTGCTGCGCAGGGCTATATCAATCCATTGTTCCCTGCCGTTCCGGTTAGTATTACTGCTACTGCCATCGGTACTTCTCAAATCAACCTCAACTGGATTCCGAATGCCACAAATGATGTAGTGATGCTTGCCTACAATACTACCAATACTTTTGGTGTCCCGGCCGGAAATTATACAACCGGACAAACCATAACCGGTGGTGGAACGGTTCTTTATGAAGGAACACTAACCAGTTTTCAACATCTGTTGTTAAATCCGGCAACATCGTATTATTATGCCTTGTGGTCGAAAAACAACGGATATTATTCTGCCGGTTCACGCAGAACATCAGCCACAACCAGTTGTAGTGTCATTAATAACTTTCCATGGACAGAAGGATTTGAAAACGGCGGTATTATCCCACAGTGCTGGACACAGGAACGGGATCAATACTCAGAGGCTGACTGGGTTTTCATAACAGGGAATGGTGGAAGTAATCCAGCCAATGCCCACTCCGGTGCATACAATGCCTGTTTGAAAGATACCAGCACTTCAAGCGACTATACAAAACTGATAACACCACAAATTAACCTTTCCGGTTTATCAAGCCCTAAACTGACCTTCTGGCATATCCAGCAAGTTTATGCTCCAGACCAGGATAGACTGACGGTTTATTACCGGACTTCAGTAACCGGACTATGGATTTTACTGGCAGATTATCAATCCAATGTCGCTTCATGGACACTAAGAACAATCAACCTTCCGGCGGCTTCCTCTGATTATTATATAGCATTTGAAGGCAATGCAAAATTTGGTCACGGAGTTTGTGTTGATGATGTCACTATTTCCGGAACTTCCGGTCCTACCTTAACCGTTACTCCGGCTAATCAGAATGTATCATCTCTGGCAGGAACAACAACCTTCACTGTAACTTCCAACTCAGCATGGACTGCAAGCAGTAATCAAACGTGGTGTGCCATAACACCTTCTGGCACCGGGAATGGCACCATTACCGCCACTTACACCCAGAACACACTGGCAACCCCACGGGTAGCCAATATCACGGTGACTGTTATTGGTCTTACGCCGATTATTGTTACTGTTACCCAGGCAGGGGCTGTACTGACACTCAGTGTAACACCTCCGAATCAGTCCGTTACTTCAGCCCCCGGAGCAACAAGCTTCAGTGTCACAACAAATGCCATTACCGCATGGTCAGCCACAAGTGATCAAACATGGTGTACAGTGACCCCGGCTGGTTTAGGGAATGGTACGATCACGGCAACCTATACCCAAAATACGTTACTTTCATCACGGGTAGCCAATATTAATGTAACGGTTGCAGGTGTTTCTCCGGTTGTGGTTACTGTTTCACAGGCTGGATCATCTCCTACGCTTTCTGTTGCACCACCAAATCAGAATGTAACTTCACCTGCTGGTTTTACAACTTTCAATGTAACGTCCAATTCAGCCTGGATCGTTTCAAGCGACCAAACCTGGTGTACTGTTTCACCTTCAGGCACTGGAAATGGAACGATTACTGCAAATTATACTGAGAACACATCGGTCACCACCAGGGTAGCCAACATCACAGTTTCAGTGGCAGGTTTATCCCCGGTTGTAGTATTGGTAAACCAAACCGGGAGTACACCTACCCTGGCTGTAACCCCTTCGAACCAGAATGTGACATCCCCTGCCGGCAACACCAGTTTTACAGTCACAACTAATTCATCTTGGACAGCAAGCAGCGACCAGGAATGGTGTTCGGTAACACCCTCTGGAACAGGCAATAGTTCATTGATCGCCACCTATCTGGAAAACATCTCCATCACACCACGAATTGCCAATATCACGGTTTTGGTGAATGGTCTCGGACCGGTAGTAGCCACTGTAACTCAGGCAGGCGTTTCACCTACCCTGGGTGTAACTCCGGATCACCGTAATGTAACAATTGCAGCAGGAACAACCAATTTCAGTGTTGCGTCCAACAGCACCTGGACCGCAAGCTCAAATGGTTCATGGTGTACCGTCACGCTTTCAGGAAACGGGAATGGCACCATTGACGCTGTTTACCAGGAAAACACCGGACTCAACCCCCGAACCGCCATTATCACTGTGAGTGTGGCCGGCGTGACACCTATAACCGTAACTGTTTTTCAGGAAGGTGTTGTTGGGTTGGGTGATAAACCCCAGAACAACATCGTGCTCTTCCCTAACCCAAACAAAGGGAAATTTTCAATAAGCTCCACCAATCATAATATCCTGACGATGGAGGTGCAGGTACTTGCCATGGATGGAAAGGTAATCAGCACAAGCAAATGCGCAGACATGGACACCTATACGTTTGATCTTTCGGGTCAGCCAAAAGGAAATTACCTGGTTCGGATTATGACCACTGAAGGTACTTCCACCAGAAAAGTCATTATAGAATAATATTCCAGCGGATCTTTCCAAGTGAAGTGATTCATTCGGCATAAAAGAAAAAGAGGGTTCTCCTGAAAAAGTGCCTTTTTTTTCCTCTTGTTCCAAAATCTGGGGAGAGGAGCCAAAAAAAGATCGCCCAAAACATTGATTCTGGGCGATTTTGTTGACTTTTAAATGGTTTTGTGATCAGCCTGGGGCTTGGACTGTTTCGCTGTATCGCCTATGTACGTAGGGTTTCAAGATGTCAGTTTGTTCACTGTATCAGATTTGTGTTTTTTGAGATAGTATCCACGCAGTTACTATACAAGAAATGGCACCACGGGTAAAAGTACAACGTTTAACGAAATTTCTATTTTCTCCAAAATATTTTGTCGGCGACTCTTGCATTAAATGGTTTTGTCGAGACATCATATTCTTTTCTGAATGTAACGCCTAAACTGTCGCATGCCTGATATACCAGATCAACGTACGATTTTTCGATAATATCAGAAACCGAGTCAAAAGCAATCCCTTTTGTATATTCAGGTGTAGCCATATAGGTATAAACCTTGCCGTTGGTGATTTCATATTCCTGAATCCCCCGGGTAACATCTATTCTTTTATACCCGATTTCCCTTTTATCAAAGAGTTCCAGCTCTTTTTTTGAAATGACATACAAGATGCCATTGATGGTGGAGTTTTTGTTCTCTGCGATGTTCAGGGAAATGGTACTGTAAAAGGGAACAGTATCATTATTATGGATATAAAATCCTTTTTTGCCTGTTGTATCAGGCCCTGTTAGCGGGTCATCATTCCTCCTGATATAGGTCCATTCCCTTTCATAACCCCCTACATGAACGATGTAGGATGACTCCCGGTATTCACGTCCCAGGGATTCTTCCATGCTTTGAAGAGACATCAGTGAGCCATAACCAATCATGCCTACCTGGTCATCGCCAATCAGTGTCGTTTTTTTTTCTTTCGAGCAGGAACCAAAAAGGACAATGATCGAAACAAGAAAAATATTTACTCTGCTCATAACTTAAAATTTTAGTTTTTTTGTGGAAATTTCGCACTTACTTTTATAAAGAACCGAAAAAGTTGACTGAAACAACGAGACTATAAACCATTGATATAATCCATGATCTGAGGTGCGTGACTGGGCGAGGTCAGGTGGACATGGTCAACCCATTCCTGAAGAGCAAGTGGCTTGTTCACAGCGGCTCCGTCGAATTCGGCCGATAGTACCGGAACCAATCCGTCGTTATGTTGCCCGAGGAAAACTGTTTCAAACAAAGCAAACCCTTTTTTATCGGTCGGAAAATAGTAGTCTTCCTGCCACACCCAGGTGGCTACTCCCGCAACCATCTGGTATGATCCGTTCATCCGGCCTGCGATGACATAATACTTGCTGCGGCTGGCAATATCGATGGGATCATGCAGGATGGCCTGGATATATTGGCCCTGGGGCAGCATATTCTGCGGACCGGGATAATCAAGTGCGCAAAAGGCGCTAATGAAATTCACCAGCGGGGTTCCAAGGTGGGGCGTGCCCAGCGTGACCAGGCGGGTGAAGGCACCCCCGCTCACAATGTAGCCGCGCGAAACCAGTCCTCCCATGGAATGGCCGATCAGGATCGGGCTGCCGAGTGCGTAACGAGTCACAGAATCCTTTAACGCCCGGCCGTTGATGATGATCGAGTCCTTCCAGTTGTACTGAAATTCCCATACATCATGCTTTTCTTTGAAGGCTGCACTGAGATTCATTACGATGGAATCCCAGTTATGCATGGAACCTGTCATGCCATGAACAAATACAACCGGAGGGCCTGAAGGGTTTTGTGCGGCCCACACTTTTCTGAAAACATAGGGATTCGTCGGTGTTGAGTCCTTGCAACGATAGTCGCCGATCGCCATCATATTCACCGGGAAGGTGGTCACCTGTGAGGATTTGTAATTCCGCGAAAGAGTCCCCGAAAGCATGGCAGGTTTTTTTGACGGGTCAAAACTCCCGGAAAAGGTAAAGGAGTGTTCGACATATCCGAGGTCGGCATTTACATTGAAAGTTCCATCCTGCTGAAAACCCGATACGGTTCCTTTGATCAGGGTGCCGGTGGAATCCAGTACCTCGATGTCACCGGACAAAGAGGTTTCATTCTGGACGAAGGTCATCCAGTAATGTTTGTCAAGTTCGCCCGCATTGGGCGAATTCGCCTTGAGCTCATAATGCCCGCTGATGTCCCCATTGGGGGAAACAGGTTCTTCGCTGTTCTTCTTGCAACTTACGGCCGTGATAAGGATCGCCGCCAGGATGATTATTTTGTTTTTCATACGTTTCTTTTTGTGGTATATTTCCTGAGTCAGTATTTATAATTTCTGTTACCAAGGTGCCTGGTCACTGCCCGAATATCGCAGAAACTGCATAAGTAAAAGAATAGGAATACTATGTACACCATCAGTATTCAAAATCCATGAAAGTCGGGCCTCAGATTGTTCCGGTATTTGTTTAATGAGAGGTAAGATCCCAGGTTATTTCTTAACTGCGGTGTAAGTCACCCTGACAATTGGTGAGCCCGGTTTATCCGGGAACTCACGAGATATTGTTCCGGAAAGTGCCATTGAAGCCAGGTTAAAGTTCCCGGTGATTGAATCGTGCACCGAAAGCCCGTTATTATACGCGAAGGTGTTGTCGGTGGCAAAGGGTATTGTCTGGTTGTCAATATCAGCACTCTTCCTTGAATAAATACCCGTAGTCTTATAAACAATTGAATATTTATACCTTTTCAGGTTAAGGGTGGCTCCTGTATTGTTCACCTCAATTATTACAGTATCAGCCTCAGATGTTAAGCCCTGCCATGAACCCATCAGCTCCGGATATTTTGGGGATGGTGTTGGTGGATTATCTGATGATTTTGAACAGGAAACTGCCAGTAAACCAAATACTGCCAGCATAAGTATTGCAAAATATTTTGTCTTCATAGGAAATTGATTTCTTGAAATTTGAATGGTAATAATCTTGCAAAGATACTTATTTAATCTAATTCTAAATAAGTTTTTATCATATTTATTATTTTATTAACTTTACATTTCATGCGCAGGTCTTCACGAAATATCGCCTTTGTTTTATCCCTGGTTTTCCTTTTACCTTTAATATGGCAATCGGTTCATCAGGTTAAACATGCGTTTCATCATGACTGCCAGGGATGTCCGGACGAGCTGCATTTTTCTTTACCTAAAGAGGAATGCGCGATCTGTGCCTATGAGTTGGCCAGGTTTGAAGAATCCTCCGGTTTGATTCGGCTGCCTCAGCTTGCGGTTTCTGCATTCTTTTTTCATACAGAGGTCACTGTTTGTCCGGAATCCTTTCGTGGTTTTCATTTCTGCCTCAGGGTACCACCTGTCTGCTAGACAACATCTTTTTCCTTCATTTTCATAAAAATACCCCTTTGTACGTAAGGTTTCCAAGGTGTCATTTTTTCACTGTATCAGATTTGTTTTGTCTTAATGGTCATGTTGATTTTTACTCTTTACTCCATTTATACTCTGTCTTATAATTGATATATTTGTAGTTCAGATATTGATCCCAACTCTTCCGGCTGATACAATCGGTACCTTCACCAAAAGCGGAGCCATTCAAAATTTGGCTGGCACGTGTCGGAATTGAGAGGATTGACTAAATTAAAGATCCGGACAGGGTGGGACCATTGCAGGAAATACACGCAAGGCGATTGAGGCAAAATATGGCAGGAAGATCGTCACACGTCAAAATGCAAAGCAGTTACAACAAAGGAAGAATAAGGAGATTGGAGACAGCAAGTGATGTGATCAAAAATCTTATAAAAAAAGGACCCTGCCGTGGATCCTAATTGATTGGTAATCAGTGTGTTTGGTGACCAGCTTGGGATTCGAACCCAAGACCCCCGCCTTAAAAGGGCGATGCTCTACCTGCTGAGCTAGCTAGTCATCTCATGAATTGAGGGTGCAAAGATAAATCTTTTATTTATATGTCCAAAAGTGTTTGAAAATTAATTTATTCATTGATATATATCATTTATTATTAGTGCGTTAACTGGCCGTGTACTGCCAGCCAAATACATGGAGGATCGTTGGAGGTTGATTCTACCCTGTGCCTGAAATGTGCCGGGATCAACAAATGATCTCCACTCTTCAAGGTTACAGAATCTCCATTTTCAAATTTTAGCTTTGCTTCACCTGTAATCAAAATAACCCATTCATCCTGCTCCTGATCATACCAATGACCCTCTGGTGTTGATTGTCCTGTGCTAATGATCCGTTCGATGAGTAATCCTGGTGTCCGGATAATCTCTTCAAAGATTTCCTCTTCATTCCCACTAAAAACCCCCTCAAACAGATTTTGAACTATCATCCTTACACTTAACACTTAACACTTAACTCTTAACTCTTTCTTCCTGCTTACAAATAATCCCCCAAATCACCTTTGCCCTGTCTGGCCAAAACCATTTCTCCAGATGTACAGTCGATAACTGTGGAAGGAATATTCCCGCAATGTCCGGCATCAATCACAATATCAACCAGTTTATGGAATATTTCATAAATAATCTCAGGATCAGTCTGGTAATCAATAATTTCGTCGTCAGCGTGTATCGAAGTAGTCATAATAGGATTACCGAGGAGTTCGACAATCTTCACAGGAATTTTATGATCAGGAATACGGATTCCAACGGTTTTTTTCCGGCTCTGAAAAAAATGGGGTACACTGCTGGTGGCGTTCAGAATAAAAGTAAATGGACCGGGCAGCGCGTGGCGCATTACCCTGAATGTGTGGTTAGGTATTGGTTTTGAATACCCCGACAACTGACTGAAATCACTACAAACAAAAGAAAAATTTGCCTTTTCGCGCCTGATTCCCTTTATTTGCGCAACTCTGTCAACTGCCCTTATCTGTGTAATATCGCAGCCCATACCATAAACTGTATCCGAGGGATAGATTATCACCCCGCCATGCTTTAAACAGTCAACAACAATTTTGAGTTGACGTTCGCTTGGGTTGGCGGGATGGATCTTGAGTAACATGGGATAAAAATAGGAGAATTTGAATATCGAATAATGAATAACGAATTTTGAACTTCGAATTAATTACCAGATTATCGCTACGAACCATTCGACATTCAAAATTCGTTATTCGCTATTCGTTATTCCATAAAAAAAGGGTAAGCCCCTTATATCGCACCGCTCAACCATTGTACCCTTGCTTTCTTCCAAACCTGGGGGAGTTAAACAGGAGCTGGTCGTATAAGACTTACCCGACCACAAAAGTACAAATATTCAAGTCTCTGACAACAACGCAGGTGTTTTTTTTGTATGTTTGTCCTGTTACAAATTTAAAAAATTGAAAACATGGAAGAAAAACCTCGTTCCGCCTTGTCAAATGGCTTTTATTATGGTATGATCGTTGGAGCTGCCATAATTGTATTTTCCCTACTTCTGTTTCTCATGGACCTACACATGAATAAATCGGTGTCCTGGATCAGCTATTTGATTCTTTGCGCCGGATTAATTTGGGGAACCCTGGATTTCAGAAAAAAACATTCAAACGGCTTTCTTACTTATGGCAAAGCTTTCACATCCTGTTTTTGGATAGGATTGTTTGCCGGATTGATCGTTTCAATTTTCACTTTTGTTTTTGCGAAGTACATTCATCCCGGCTTTATCAATGAAATACTTGATCAGACCCGTGCAAGTTTACTTGAAAAAAAACCAGAAATGACTGACGAGCAGGTGCAACAGGCTGTTGATATAACTTCTAAATTCATATCGCCTCCATTTATGGCGTTGGGGAGCGTATTCATGTATGCCGGCGCCTCAGCCATTTTCGGTTTGATTCTTGCCATCTTTCTGAAAAAGGAGGATCCCTCTCTGAATTCAACCATGTAGTTTTGCATAATGAATATTTCTATTATTATACCCCTGCTTAACGAAGAAGAATCTCTTCCGGAACTGTCTTCCTGGATTGATCAGGTAATGTTGGCAAATAGCCTTAGCTACGAAATCGTTTTTGTTGACGACGGAAGCAAAGATCATTCCTGGGAAATTATCGAAAACCTCCAGAAAAACAATCCATCCATAAAGGGGATCAAATTCCGAAGAAATTACGGGAAAGCCGCCGCGCTTAATGTCGGATTCAGCAATGCCTTGGGCGATGTCGTTTTTACAATGGATGCCGATCTTCAGGATAGTCCCGATGAACTGCCTGAGATGTACCGGATGATAATGGAACAGGGTTTTGACATTGTTTCGGGCTGGAAGAAAAAACGCCACGATCCAATCTCCAAAACCATCCCCACAAAGTTTTATAACTGGTCGGCGCGCCGGATGTCGGGCATTAAGTTGCACGATTTCAACTGTGGATTGAAAGCATACAGAAATACCGTGATTAAAAGCATCGAGGTTTACGGCGAAATGCACCGGTATATCCCGTTCCTGGCGAAATGGGCAGGATTTTCAAAAATCGGAGAAAAGGTAGTTCATCACCAGAAAAGGAAATTCGGTAAAACCAAATACGGTTTCGACCGCTTTTATAAAGGCTACCTCGACCTTGTCACTATCACCTTTACTTCGCGTTTTGGGAAACGACCAATGCATTTCTTCGGACTTTGGGGCAGCCTTATTTTTTTTGCCGGATTCATTATTGCTGTTTATCTCACTTATGAAAAGTTTTTTAACCTCGCTGTTAAGATGACCGAGCGACCTTTGTTCTATTTCGGATTGTTGGCTATGGTGGTGGGAACACAACTTTTTGTAGCCGGATTTCTTGGCGAGTTGATATCCCGAAACTCATCCGACAGAAACCACTACCTGATTGAAGAGAAACTGGGACTGAAATGACAACCCGGCGAAAAATTGTCCTTATCGGCTCAGCCCATCCCTTACGAGGCGGACTCGCAACATTTAATGAGCGGCTCATTCGCGAATATCGTAACATGGGGGATGACGCTTCGATTTATACCTTCTCTCTTCAGTATCCTTCGCTTCTTTTTCCAGGTAAAACCCAATATTCATCTGAAGCCGCTCCCGCCGACATTCCCATATTCGTTAAGGTTAATAGCATAAATCCGATAAACTGGATAAAAGTTGGACTGGAATTGAGAAAACAGAAACACGACCTGGTGATAGTGAAATTCTGGATTCCGTTTATGGCGCCATGTTTCGGAACTATATGCAGGATAATCAAAAGCAACAAACATTCCAGGATCATCACAATCATTGATAATCTTATCCCTCACGAAAAAAGAATTGGCGACAGGTTGCTTTCCGGCTACTGGATCAACTCGGTTGATGGATGCGTTGCAATGTCGCGATCTGTTCTGACTGATCTTGAATCATTCGATCCCCTGAAACCAAAGCAATATTGTCCGCATCCGCTGTATGATAATTTCGGGGATCCCATATCAAAATCCGAAGCCCTGGAACGGCTGAAACTTGACCCGGCTTACAAGTATATGCTCTTCTTTGGCTTCATCCGCGACTATAAAGGACTGGATTTGTTGCTCGAGGCTTTTGCCGATATCAGGTTGCGTAATATGAAGCTGAAATTGCTCGTTGCCGGTGAGTTTTACTGTGATCCGGCTCCGTACATGGAATTGATTAAACAGCATCATCTGGAAGATCAGGTGATAATGAGCAATGATTTCATCCCCGACAGCAAAGTGCTCAACTATTTCTGCGCCTCCGATCTCGTTGTTCAACCCTATAAAAGCGCAACACAAAGCGGCGTGACCCAAATCGCCTATCATTTCAACAAACCAATGATTATAACCGATGTTGGCGGATTGGCGGAGTTTGTCCCTGATGGTAAAGTTGGCTATTTGGTCAAGCCTGAGCCTTCTGAAATTGCATCGGCAATTAATCGGTTTTACATGGAAAAAAAAGAAACTGAATTTTCCTCAAATGCCGCTGATGAGAAAATGAAATATTCATGGGGTACAATGATAAATGCCATTGATAATCTGCTTGGATAATATATTTATCAGGTTTCTTATAAATGATCTGAAATGAAAAAAATCCTACTGTTTTCCGTCATTTTGTTTCTTTTAGCCCCATCTTTATTGGGTCAGACTGTCTTAGTTCTTCAACCTGGCCCCGAAGATGGAAAAGATGCTTTAATTAACAGCGCTTTCCCTGATAACAATTGGGGCGATGCCCCCGGATTATATGCAAGCGCTTGGACTTACGATGGGTTATTTGGAATTGGGCGATCAGCCTTGCGGTTTGACCTTTCGCAAATTCCACCGAATGCAAAGATTCTGGAAGCAAGATTGACATTTTACTATAATCCGGGTGTCGGGTTTGGTTTTCAATCCGGGGAAAATGAAAGTTATCTTGAAAAAATTACAGAAGATTGGAACGAGATGACAATCACATGGTCAAACCGTCCGGCAACAATATCAACCGGGGCGGTTTTTATCCCAAAAACACAAACTGAAACGTCGGATATTAAGAATGTTGACATTACCGCATTTGTTGCAGAGTGGGTAAAACATCCACAAACAAATTTTGGGTTCATGCACCGAATGGGCGCTGAAATTGAGTATTGCGGCGTTTTCCTTACATCGAGCGAATTTTCAGATTCATCGAGACGACCGAAACTTGTGGTCAGATACATAGACTGTGATTCGCCTGTGGCGGCATTCGGTTCCAAAGTTCAGATTCCGCTTGTATCATTTACAGATTCGTCGAGCCATGCTGATACTTGGTTCTGGGATTTCGGAGACGGTTATTTTTCCAACCTGCAGAATCCCGGTCATTCTTATGCACAGCAAGGTATCTATGTGGTATGTCTTACTGTTGAAGATTCCTGCGGATCGGATACGATTTGTAAAACAGTAAAGGTGTGTACTTCTCCGAAACCGGCGTTTAACTACATTTCGGAAGGAAATATGATAAAATTTACCGATTCCTCCTATCAACCGCTTTCCTGGTTCTGGGATTTCGGCGATGGATTTTACTCTGATCTCAGAAATCCTGACCATTATTTCAATGAACCTGGAACCTACTATGTGTGCGAAAAGGTTGTGAATGGCTGCGCAGAAGAGACTTTTTGCGATTCAGTGACTGTAATTGGAACCGGCGTTGCGAACCATTCATGGAACTTCGGTATACAGATATGTCCGAATCCGGCAACCGATAAAACCATAATCCATCTGAAAAGCCATCCCGGTGGATATGCCACTATCGAATTGTTTACAGCACAAATGTCTCTTGCCGGAAAATGGTTATTTTACTTACCAGCCAATGAAACCTGTATTTCCTTGGACTTGTCAGGAATATCTGCCGGTTTCTATTTCATCCGCACTGAAATAGGTGGAATTTTCAGGTTAGACAAACTTGTAATCCGGTAATTTTGCAGTCAGTTATTTATCCCGTCACTTTCAAATCGAGCTCATGATGATTCGTAGTAAAGCGCCGTTAAGGCTTGGTCTTGCCGGCGGCGGCACCGATGTTGCGCCATTCTCAGAATTATATGGCGGCGCCATTCTCAACGCCACTATCAGTATGTACGCTTACGCTACAATTCAGCCGCGGAACGATGGGAAAATAGTTCTTAATTCCATGGACAAAAGGGAGTTTTACACTCTTGATTCCATGCCCAAATTAGATATTGACGGGAATCTGGATTTGCATAAAGGAATTTACAACAGCATCGTTTTCAACTTCTCCGACAAACCGCTTTCATTCGAACTCTCTACTTACGTTGACGCTCCGCCGGGTTCGGGTCTTGGAACCTCTTCCACACTGGTAGTTGCCATTCTCGGCGCTTTTGCCGAATGGCTAAACATTCCGCTTGGCGATTATGATATTGCTCATCTTGCATATCAAATTGAACGGAATGATTTGAACATGGCTGGCGGCAAGCAGGATCAGTATGCGGCAACTTTCGGCGGCGTTAACTTCATGGAGTTTTACAAGGATGATAAAGTTATAGTTAACCCGCTTCGCATCCGTGATAAATATCTTGATGAACTGGCGCACAATCTTGTTCTTTACCATACAGCCACCAGCAGGCTTTCATCAACCATTATTGAGCGGCAAACCAAAAACGTGTTGGCGAAAAATGAAAAATCGCTCGAAGCCATGCATAAACTTAAAGAACAGGCATTGATGATGAAGGAGGCATTGCTCAGAGGCGAGCTGGATAAAATAGGCGAAATACTCGATTTTGGATGGAGATTTAAAAAGAACCTTGCAGAAGGGGTTAGCAACCCATTCATTGACGAAATATATGAGGCAGCCATAAAAGCAGGCGCCACAGGCGGTAAAATTTCCGGCGCCGGCGGAGGCGGTTTTATTTTCTTTTATTGTCCGGGCAACAATCGTTTTAAGGTGATGGAAGCGTTGCAGAAATTTGGAGGACAAGCGAAGCGATATGAGTTTACAGCAAAGGGGCTGTCGGCGTGGAGTATGTAAAAAGACGATGCTTCAATGCGCGGTAATCCTTCGTTTTATGGATTAAATTGATAGAGCTAAAAAATCAAGAACCAGTAAAAGTTTGATGCGTATTTTGAGGAGGTTGTAGCCAAATATACCAAGGCTATACAGAAATTTATTGTGAATCAATTGCCAGCGTCCGAAATTAATGATTTCACCGCCAAATTTGGTTTTGAAAGTACGCACGCCATAAGGTTTCTGCGGGGCGCCGATGCCCATGAAATCAAAATTATGGAATTTGTTCGTAATAGCAAAATCAATACCAGCCCACGTTGCGAGTACCCCCGGATAAAGGTGTTTCAGCTTGTCATGCACACTGCATATATACCATTCGTGAACTGTGTGATGCCCGGAAAACGGACATACCATCCCCCCGATCACTTGTTCCTTGAAGCTGACAATTAAAATAACCCCCTTGTTTTCGGGTTGCATTTGATGATAAAAGTTGATAAAAAATGTAAGTGGAGGAATGGGTTTTCGTATCGTTTTTTTATACAGATCACTGAGAAGGCGAAAAAATTCTTCTACTTCGCCTACAGATGCCGCAGGCCTGATGATGGCTCCATTTTCCAGTCCGCGGCGAATTTGCCGCTGCTTTGCAGGCTTAATAGCAGAAATGACCTGATTTTTTAAATGAATTGGCAGAATGTCGTTTAAATGATCATGCCAAACAAAGCCAAGTTCATGGAAAATGGCAGCCTCTTCACTCCACTGATGGAGATTTCTGATTTCCAGAAACACTGTTTTTCGTGGAATCTGGAGCTTCAGGAACTTCAGCAATGCCCGCAGTATATCTGCATGGTTTGGCAGTGATTTTGCTATGACCGGTCCGCCCTGAATCAAAATGCGCGGAAAAGGAATGCCATAAAATTGGTCTTTGAT
>JAPLDO010000043.1 GCA_026391715.1 Bacteroidota bacterium | reverse complement strand
TATCTAATTGTTCTTTTGTGTTATCTAATTGTTCTTTTGTGTTATCTAATTGTTCTTTTGTGTTATCTAATTGTTCCTTAAAGAAACTTATTTTGTTGTCCCTGTCAATAAGGGCTTGCAAATATTCATCTTCTGCAAACATCTTTTCCTCTAAATTGGGGTTGTTGATATCTGCTGATTGCAAACGTTCCAATACATGGTCTAAAAATCCAGGGAAAAATTTCCGCAGTAATCTAAGCCGATGCTCATTGTTTTTTACCTTCGACTTTTGGTCAAACAGTTTTAGTAAAGTAAATAATTTCTCTTTGTATTCATCGTATCTATAGTCTTCTTCATTTATTTTGTGTAAGTTTGGTAATTGGACAACCCAAATGTCGTAGCTTAAATTGTCTATGAATTCGTTATGTTTTTGAAGTTGCCTGCATTTAAATATCCCTTCTTTAATCCTGCTGGTTTTAATCAGTAAATCGTTGATTTCATTTTCTATCCTGAAGTTGAGTATAAATATTGGGATTAATCGTATCGGCTTGTTCACAGTTTTTATTGCCTGCGTTTCGGGGTCGGTAATTTCTCTTTCCTGTTTATTCTGAAAATTTTTACTTATATACCGTTTAAAACGGAATATATCTTCAGGCTCGCTCGCTTTTTGCAATTCAATCATTATCAATTCTTCTGAACCGTCGGGCAATGCAACGGTGGCGGTAAAGTCCAGATGAAACAGGCTTATATCATCGTCGGTTTTTGGATCTTTTACTTTTGCATTGGCGCTTTTCTGCTTTTTTTCGGCATGGGTTATTGGCTCAAGTTTTATTTTCTTTATTTTCTCATTTATCAGTTTCCATCAAATACCTGAAAACCACGTCGTAAATTGGGTTTGGTATAATTAGAAATTCGTTCTCACTAATTTTTTGATTTGCTTCTTTCATTTGATTTTAGTTGAATTGCCAAAGCAAATTTAAGGATTCTTCAGAATATTTTACCAATACGGGTTAGCTTCCTGGTCTATTAGCGCTCAGCCCATAAGGATTCATCTGAAAATGATGAGAAACAAAAAATGATGAAAGCCGGAAATGGTCACTTTACAAGCGTCAGCTCATTGATCAGGTTGGTGGCTCCTGCAAATTTATCAATGATAAACAGGACATAACGGATATCAACGTTGATTGTGCGCTGCATATCGGGTTCAAACATGATGTCGCCGCTCATAGCTTCCCAGTTCCCGTCGAAAGCAAGACCAATCAGTTGTCCGTCGCCGTTGATAACAGGGCTTCCAGAGTTGCCTCCGGTGATGTCGTTGGTAGTAAGAAAGCAAACTACCATCTCGCCGTTTTCGCCATACTGTCCATAGTCTTTTGCTTTATAAAGCTCTTTCAGTTTCTTTTCAACAATAAATTCATCGTTATTGGGATCTTCCTTTTGCATTATGCCTTTCATCGTTGTAACAAAGTCATAGTGAACGGCGTCGGCAGGAATGTAATCGAGTACGCTGCCATACGACATGCGCATGGTTGAGTTTGCATCGGGATATTTCACCAGATTAGGGTTCATCTCGCGAATACCTGCAATAAACTGACGGTTTGCCACGCTCACATTGCCGCGAGCTGATCCATAAGCGGCGGCATTTTTCCCGGCAGCTTCCGACATGGATTCATAAAGTTTCCAGCCAAGGTCTTTTTTGAATACTTTCAAACTGGGTTTTTCGATAAAACGGTTCGCTTTTTCAGGAGTGGCAAAAACGGAAGTTGCATAAACCTCTTCGGCGAAAGCCTTATAATCATTGTTATAATCTTTTTCAATAAGTGCAAAGATCGAGGGCAATTCGGTTTTTGGAACGTCGGAGGCATACATCCTGAGCATCTCTGCAAGAGTGTTTCTTGAAACAATCATATCTGTTTCCTTGAAAGATTCCTTCACGGCGTCTTTCAAGCCCTCTTTGGACTCTTTTACAGCCTGCTTGTTTTTCTTTTCGAGCGAACTTTTAAGCCCGTCGAATTGACTTGCCAATCCTACAATATCAAGTCCGTTTCCGGCAATATTCGCATAGAAGAAAGGAATCGCAATTTTTTTCAGATTTGCATAATTGGTTTTGAGATCATCGAGAACCTTGCCGTACTTTTTCTGTTTTGCAGGATCTGCGCTATACCATGCCACAAATTCGCTCTCTATGATCTTCTTCTTATCTTCAACCTTGTTGCGTACCAGCATCTTCGATTGTCCGATGAAATTTTTCCAGGTATTTGCAATTCCGGCATAATTGGAGGCATAAGCAATTTTTACCGCTTTATCAACGTCCATTCGCTCCTTCATTACTTCGAGTTCCTTGCCAAACATTTTGATCAGCGTTGGATAGAATATTGCGAGGTTATATTCAATTCCATAGGAGGTGAGGTATCTTGTTGTTGATCCCGGATATCCCCAAATCATTGCGAAATCGTTTTTCTTTATCCCTTTCAGGCTTATGGGAAGGTGATAAGCAGGTTTCAGCGGGATGTTTTTCTCGTCATATTTTGCCGGTTTTCCATCAGGGTCGGTATAAACCCGGAAAATGGTAAAGTCGCCGGTATGACGGTGCCACATCCAGTTGTCGGTATCGCCGCCAAATTTTCCAATTGAGGAGGGTGGCGCGCCAACCAGTCTGACATCCTTATACGTGGTGAAAACAAACATGTAGTATTCGCTTCCGCCATAAAATGATTTTACCGAAACTTCATATTTACCGCTTTCTTCGGCTCTTTTGCGCAAACGGGATGAAATTTCCTTGATTTTTGAGGAACGGTCGCTCTCTTTTATGGTATCGGCAAGAAACGGAATTATAGAGTCGGTAACATTTTCAATACGTTGTAGAAATGAGGCGCACATTGATTCGTTAGATAACTCTTCCGAAAATGATTTTGCCCAGAAACCATTTGTCAGATAATCGTGTTCCGTAGAGCTGTGGTTCTGAACGGCGCCATATCCGCAGTGATGATTGGTGAAAATCAACCCCTGGGAAGAAACCATTTCGGCTGTGCAGAAAAAACCTCCTGTGGCGCCGCCGCCTGAAAGTCCTACGATAGCGTCTTTCAAACTATTGTGGTTAATACTGTAAAGTTCGTCGGAGGTGAGATGAAGTCCCATTTTCTGCATATCCACGTAGTTTAGCCTGTCGAGCAACAGAGGCAACCACATTCCTTCATCGGGCGGGTTCTCGGCAAATGCGGATGTTCCGGCAGAAATCCAGAGCGCCAGAGCCAGTAATGCAAATTTGATTTTTGATATCAGATTTTTCATAAAAAATTTTGATTTATAGGATTTTTACTTCCCGACGAACCTGCGTCAGGGCTGAAATAAAACAGGTTGCAATAATAGAAACATTTTAATCGTCATTCCTGATTTTTTGGATAAACAGCGGAAATTCTCGATGAGTAGGCGCTTATAAAGGATATTATCCTGCTAATGGGGGAAATTGGGACATTTTGACGGCAAATTCCAGGTTTCAGGTTCCAGGTTCCAGGTTTCTTAAATCACAGGCATACTAAAAGTAAATGCAGCGCCATTTCCTTCTTCGCTTTCGATCCAAATTTCGCCGCCGTGTTTTTCGATGAAATCCTTGCAGATAATCAATCCAAGACCTGAACTGGGTTCGCCTTCGGTGCCTTTACGACCGGTTTGTGCATCGAGCAGAAACAGTTTATCTATCAAATCGGCGCTGATTCCAATACCTGTATCGCGAATGGTAATCTCTACAAAATTTGTATCAGCCAACATAGCTGAAACAGTTATTGTACCTCCTTTGGGCGTGAATTTCAATGCGTTGGTGATTAGATTGCGGATTACAGCTTCGAACATTCGTTTATCGGCATACACCGCCAGACTATCGGGAATATTTGTATTTATTAAAATCTCTTTATTTCGGGCAGCATCAAGGGTCAATTCGATACAATCCGAAACTTTACTGTTCAATAAAAACGATTCGGGAACAAAGCTGGTGGCGCCTCGTTGCATCAGCGACCACTCTAAAAGGTTTTCAAGCAAACTGAAAAGGTTGGTGGCAGATTTGTTTAGCATTCCAACCATTTTATCAATCATTTCGGGCGACAGATTTTTTTTATCTTCAACCATCATTTTAGTCAGTCCAAGAAAAGCGGTAAACGGACTACGCAGGTCGTGGGCAATGATTGAGAAGAATTTATCTTTGGTGGCATTTATTTCTTTTAGTTCTTTGCTAAGTTGATAAATTTTAAGATGTGTTTGTACCCTGGCTCTGACTTCTTCTGACTGAAACGGTTTACTTATATAATCCACTCCACCCATAGCCAATGCTTTTACGATATCGTCGGTATCGTTCAATGCGCTGATAAAAATGACAGGAATATCTTTTAAGGCAGGGTTTTCTTTTAATCTGCGACAAACTTCGTATCCATCTATTCCCGGCATCATAATATCGAGTAGAATTAGTCCCGGCTTCTCTTTTTCTGCTACCTGTAATGCCATTTCTCCATTGGGGACCGGACGGATTTTATAGCCTTCGCTTTTAAGTATGTCGCCCAATAATTTAAGATTTGCAGGAATATCATCAACAATCAGAATGATAGGAATTTTATGTTCTGGCAGGTTTTCATTTTTCATAAATTTTCTTATTTTGAATAATTCTACTTTGGTTTAATGAATTTATTCTATAATAATGTCATCCATTTGGAATTCGTTTGCAAATCAATCTTTTCAATCTATAGTCATTTGGGAGTGGGGGCAATACCCGGCGTAAGAAGTTTTTGCAAATGATCGTAGTCATAATTATTGGCGAGGGTCATAAGGCAATGTGCGAGTTCCGAATTATCAGGCTCAATGGCGTTAATAAGTTCAATTAACAGGTCGAGATCGGCGCATTCAACGGCGTCCCGCATTCGATTCACGAAATTATCTGGTAATCTTACAATAGCCTCAATAATTGGATCATCATTATTCAGGTATTTCGTTTGCGACCAGGAGGTTTCATCCTCATAGATATATTTGACGCCAAGCGCTTTTCCAATTGTGCTAAATAACTCGTTTTCCCGAAACGGTTTACGAATATAGTCATGCATGCCAAGCTCCATGGTTTTTTCTCGTTCCTCTTCAAACGAGCTTGCGGTTAAAGCTATTACAGGCGTTTGTTTCCCTTTTTCAGTTGATTTTATGCGACGTGTCGCTTCATAGCCATCCATAACAGGCATGCGCATATCCATTAAAATCAGGTGTGGATTCCATTGTTCAAATTTGGCAATTGCATCTTCTCCATTCACTGCTTCGTTTGTTTCAAAACCCACCAATTTTAGCAGATTTACAGCAACTTTCAAGTTTTCTTCTTTATCGTCAACAACTAAAATGCGACAGGGTTCTTGTCCTTTATCTATGCAGATCACGCGTTTAACTATAATATCCCTTACCGCCTGGTTTTTTCCTTCATGTATTTCAACAGTGAAAGTGAAAACCGAACCTTTTCCAAATTCGCTTGACACGGTAATATTGCCGCCCATTAAATTGACCAGTTCACGGCTCAGGGTAAGCCCTAAACCTGTTCCGCTGCTTTTTTTGATTCCTGAACTTGTTTGCTCGAATTGCTTAAAGAGTTTATCAAACTCGTTTTCGGGAATACCGGGACCTGAATCCTGAATTTCCACAATAAGTTTGCTCAAATCATCATTTATTTTATCAATACGAGTACGCACGGCAACACCGCCTTTTTCGGTAAATTTTATTGCATTTCCAATAAGATTGACAAAGATCTGACGTAATTTGCTTTCATCAATCAATACGTATTGCGGAAGGTTGTTTGCGGTTTCAAAAATAAACTGAAGATGTTTTGATTGGGCGCGTTCTTTGAAAATCATCTGAATGTCGTTTAACAGAGAATACAAATCAACATCAGTTGGGTTAAGCTCAATGCGTCCCGCTTCAACTTTCGACAGTTCAAGAATATCGTTAATAAGCGCCAGCAGATGTTCTCCGGCGCGGATGATGGAATGATTATACTCTTTTTGCGATTCTGTTAAAAACCGGTCGCGGTTCATCAGTTGTGAAAATCCGATAATTGCATTTAGCGGGGTTCTTATTTCATGCGACATATTTGCCAGAAATACACTTTTTGATTTGTTTGCCAGTTCGGCATGCGCAGCCATTTCATTGGCGGTGGCAGTAGCCTTTTTTTCGTTGTCGAGGGCTAAATCTAATTCTGCGTTTTTTAATTCAATCTGAGAGGTATAGTTTGCAAGTTTTTCCTCTGAATGTTTGCGTTCGGTAATATCATAAATAATAGTATGAAGAACGGAACGCGCGCCAAACAGAATTTTGCTAACTGATACTTCCACATCTCTCAAGGTAGTATCAGCCAAACGGTGTTGAAATTTGAACTGTTTCCCAACTCCTTGCGTCACCGAATCCATAGAACTCTGAACTTCGGAAGAAGGCATAGTGTTGATGTCGAAGATATGCAATGACAGTAGGCGCTCCTTCGAAAAGCCGTAAAAATTCAGCGCGGCATTATTGGCGTCAATAATTTCCCCATTTAAAGGGTCAATCAGGAGCATCACAGCGGAATTATTTACAAACTGATTGCGATAGGATTGTTCGCTTTCCCGTAAAATATTTCGCGCAATACCCAGCTCGCGGTTTTTGCGCCACATTATTACAAGCGACCCTGTAATGACCAGGAATAACAATATCGCAAAACTTATCATAATGCCCAGAAAGAGGGTGCGGTGTTGTTCAAAAAAATTTGTACGGGGATTTAAAATAACCGCTTTTGAGCTAATATTCGCGGGCAAATTGATTTTGTATTGTTTCAGAGTCTTATCATCGAAAACCCATGCGTTAGGACTTTTGAGAACCGGCGGTATAGCTACAATGGGTTTGCCGTGCAGATAGGTTAATAATAAATGCGCCGCGCTCATGCCCTGATGTTTACCGCTTGTAACATAGCCTCCCAAAACGCCTTCAATAATATAGCTATCTTCCATGCTTATAACAATGCGCCCTGTGTGCGAGAGGCTCTTCAGGATTTCACGCAGAGAAAGCATTTCACCATTTGCATTGGTCATGCCGCCCAGAGTAGTCAGGAACAGATATTTGCCAGGTAAAGTATGTAACTGAGCCAGGACGAGATCCAGCCTTTTTTCAACGATGAAGGTTGTGCGCAGATGAAATGAATTCAATTCTTTGCGCGCATCACGCTCAATTGCCTGATAGGTATTACTCCCATCGCCAATAAAAACAAGATCGTTGGCGTTTTTGTCCATACTTAACAACCACTTGAGATTAGGGGTAACATCTTTAAGTTCAAAGATTCCGGTAAAGATGGAAGAATCGAGACTATTTTGAATATCGTAATTATTAACCCCGCAAAAGAAAACAGGCGTACCAGGGAAGATGTGGGAAAGGTGATCGCGGGCGTACAACAAAGCGTTATCGTCGGTGACATATATTGCCGTCGGCTTGTAACCTGCGTACTTTATCTTTAAATGACGATCCATCTCACTCGCATAAGCTTCGTTATAAACATGCCGTTTGGTATCGAGATACTCGACGCTGAAAGTGGCATTTACACTTGGATCGTTTGTGATTGTTTGTATAAAGCCTGAGTGCTGACTTTGCGTCCACGGGTATTCCTGAGAATAGGAATGAAGCACAAAAATCCGGGTAAAAGGAGCAGCGTGCAACAATCCGGGCGCCAACAGAAAAAGCGTCAGAGCGAGGCAGGAAATTCGATTTACAGAACAGTGGCGTTTGCCAATAGTAATCTTCATTAGTACTTAATCATTTTTTTTGATGTTTTTTTTTGTAATATTTTTGACGACCTTCTACATCTCGTCTTTTTACCGCGGAGACACGGATTACACGAAGTTGAAGGAATTAAAAACCTCCGTGTTTCTCCGTACTCTTCTATGGTTCATTTTTTTATTCTTTAGTTGAACCCACTCCGAAAAGGAAGCAATTTGGACTAAAGTCCAGTAACTATCTGTTTATCAATTGCCACTACCTTAAGGTAGTGGCAATTCAAGTTGCTGACATTCCGGGTTTTAGCCAAATTTTTATTTTTATACCCACTTTTCGGCTTGTCCAGGTTAAGGTTGATTACTTTGTTCCATTTTACTTAGTATTTTTTGTAAATGATCATAGTCGTAATTATTGGCGAGGCTCATAAGGCGATGTGCGAGTTCCGAATTATCAGGATCAATAGCGTTAATGAGTTCAATCAAAAGGTCGAGATCGGCGGATGCAACGGCATTTCGCATTTGTAAAACCAACCGATCCGGTAGTTTAACAATATCCTCAATAAATGCATCATCGTTATGGTATTTCGTTTTTGACCACGGCGTTTCATCCTGATAAACATATTTGACGCCAAGAACTTTTCCTATAACGTTGAATAACTCGTTTTCGCGAAATGGTTTACGAATATAATCATGCATTCCAAGCGCCATAGTTTTTTTTCGTTCCTCTTCAAATGAGCTTGCAGTTAAAGCTACAACAGGCGTTTGCTTTCCTTTTTCCGTTAATTTTATGCGGCGGGTTGCCTCATAACCATCCATAACGGGCATGCGCATATCCATTAATATCAGGTGTGGACTCCACGTCTCAAATTTTTCAATTGCCTCTTCTCCATTCACTGCTTCCATGGTTTCAAAGCCTGTTAATTTTAACAGATTTACTACTACCTGCAGGTTCTCTGGTTTGTCGTCAACAACCAATATTCGAAAAGTTCCTTGTCCTTCCTCAATGCAAATAACATGTTTGGTAATAATTTCCTGATCGGGATGGATTTTTCCTTCCTGTATTTCGACGCAAAAAGTGAATACCGATCCTTTTCCAACTTCGCTCGAAACTGTAATATTGCCACCCATTAAATTTGCCAATTCGCGACTTAGGGTAAGCCCTAAACCAGTGCCGCTGCTTTTTCTGATTCCGGAACTTGTTTGCTCGAATTGCTTAAAGAGTTTATCAAACTCGTTTTCGGGAATACCTGGACCAGAATCCTGAATTTCCACTATCAGTTTACTTGTTTCCTCATTAATTTTATCTACTCTGGTACGAACGGCAACGCCGCCTTCGTCGGTGAATTTTATTGCATTTCCAATAAGATTGACAAAGATTTGACGCAATTTGCTGTCGTCAACCAACACATATCGCGGAAGATTTTGCTCGGTTTCAAAAATAAACTGAAGGTGTTTTGATTGAGCGCGCTCTTTGAAAATCATCTGAATGTCGTTTAAAAGAGAATATAAATTAACATCCGTTGGGTTTAGCTCAATGCGTCCCGCTTCAACTTTCGACAGTTCGAGAATGTCGTTTATAAGCGCCAGCAAATGTTCTCCGGCGCGAATGATGGAATGATTATACTCTTTTTGCGAATCTGTTAAAAACCGGTCGCGGTTCATAAGTTGCGAAAATCCAATAATTGCATTCAGCGGGGTTCTGATTTCATGCGACATATTTGCCAGAAATAAGCTCTTCGACTTGTTAGCCATTTCTGCCTCTTGTTTGGCTTTTAACAGCACTGCTTCTGTTTTCTTCTGTTCGGTGATATCCCAGTTGGTTCCTATCATTCGCAATGGTTTTCCTGCATCGTCGCGATGAACGGTAGCAAGCGCTCTGATATTGTGAATTGAACCATCAGCCCAGCACACCCGAAACTCGGTATCAAACTCTTTTTCGCCTCGTTTTGCCAGTTGTATTTCCTCATCGCCACGCGCTACATCGTCGGGATGAACGCCGGCGAGCCAGGCTTCGTAAGCGCCTCCGAAATTATTTTTGTCAACGCCGTAGAGTTCAAACATCTCATCAGCCCATAACAGGATATTGTTTACAAGGTCCAACTCCCATACGCCTACGCCGCCTGCACGGGTAGCGAGGGACAAGCGTTCAGACGCCTGTTTCAGCTTGTTTTCCGCCTGTTTGATATCGGAAATATCAGTCATCACGGTTAAAAAATATTTTTTATTATGACTTTCAATAATTTCTCCGGAGAAAAGCCCATCCAGAATAAATCCATTTTTGGTTTTAATTTTTAATTCCCGATTATTTACGGTTCCATCTTTCACCAGATCATCGGCAATAGTTTTTTGTTTTTCAGGTTTAACAAAAAGGTCAAGATCAATCGCAGTTTTTCCAACGACTTCATTTTCGGCATATCCGGTTTTAATCAGAAATGCCTGATTAACTTCCGTAAACACCCCATCAGGCAAGGAACTTATAGCCATGAGAGCCGGATTGGAGTCGAAAATTTTATTAAATTTCTCCAACGACTCCTGCTCTTTGGTAAGGTCTTTGGAAAGTCCAAAAACACATGGCTTTCCATCCCATTTTCCAAACCATACGCGGGTTTCAACGGGCACAAAAGTTCCGTCTTTTCTAACGAGAGGGAGCGGACAGGAGTCTCGTTTACCTGCAAACATATCGGCAAATATCTGCTGGGCTTCTGAACGTTTCGACGCCGGATGAACATCAAGTACATGCATGGCGTTGAGTTCTTCCTTTGAATAGCCAAGTTTGCGTGAAACGGCGTCGTTTGTATAAAATATTTCTCCCTGCGTATTTCCAACAATAATAATATCGTCCATAGTTTCAAAGAAAATGCGGAAGTTTGCTTCACTTTCTTTAATCTTTTCTTCCGCCTCTTTTCTCGAGGTAATATCCCGGCTGATGCCAAGGATACCGACCAGGCTGCCATCGCTTCCCCAATAGGGTGTTTTAAGCGTGTCAATCAGAATTTTTCTTCCGTCGGGGTATGTAATCCATTCTTCATTATGATGCGACTGTTTTTCGCTTAGCATTTCAGTATCATGATGCTTGAAAAAATCGCCAATCTCTTTTCCGAAGAGATCATAGTCGGTTTTGCCAATAATTTCATTTCTCGGTTTACCGACAAATTCGGCAAAAGGCGGGTTACAGCCAAGATAAACGCCTTCTAAATCTTTAAAGAAGATGATATCCGGGATGGAATCAAGCAAAGAGGTAATCAATCCTGTTTGCCGTGTTTTTTCTTCCTCAGCCTGTTTGCGCCATGTGATGTCGCGACCAATACCGAGAACGCCGATCAGCTTTCCGTCCGGTCCAAAATATGGCGTCTTGAGGGTGTCAACCAAAATTCTCCGTCCATCAGGGGTGACGACCCATATATCGTTGTGGCTGGGTTCGCGCAATTCAATCATGCGCTTATCCTGCTCTCTGAATGAGTCCGCCATCTCCTTATCGAAAAGGTCATAGTCGGTCATTCCTGCAATTTTATCTCCGGCAAGTCGGGAAAACTCAGCAAAAGCCGGGTTGCCGCCCATGTAAACGCCATTCAAATCCTTGAAGAAGATCATGTCGGGAATGGAGTCGAGCAGGGAGCTAATCAAACCTGCATGACGTTTAACCTCTTCTTCAGCCTGCTTGCGTTCGGTTATGTCTGTCATTGTTGTAAGCCAACAAAGCTCTTCACCGATATTTATATTGGAAGCGGAGAACAAACCAAAAAGCATTTTGCCTGTTTTGGTTCTTATTTTCATTTCGATATCCTTCGCAAATCCATTTTCTTTCATTCTGGATTTAATAACATCCCTCTGGGCGGGATCATCAAAAAGGTTCAATTCCTTCGATGTTACACCTATAACCTCATCTCTGGAATATCCGAGTTCTTGCAAAAAGATGTCGTTCACATCAATGTAGCGCCCTGTTTTTACGGTTGATATTGCCATTAGATTAGAACCCGCCTGAAAAGCTCTGGAAAATTTTTCTTCCGATTGTTTAATCCTGGTTACATCTTTTGAAACGCCAAACAGCGCAGGTTTCCCATCCCAAACGCCGGGATACACTCTTGTTTCCACCTGTATCTCAGCGCCGCTTTTCGATATAACAGGCACAGGGCAAAAATCTTTAGTTCCTGCAAGCATTGCAGCAACAATATTTCCCGCCTCCGCACGTCTTGCTTCAGGATGTACCATCAACACCGATTGCCCTGTCAACTCTTCTTTTGTATATTCTAATCGTCGTATTACGGTTTCGTTAACATCAATCATATTGCCATTTCCATCCAGCACAAATAACAAATCGGCAATGGAACTAAAAAAAGTACGGAAATTCTCCTCGCTCGATTTGAGCGCGTCCTCCATCCTTTTGCGTTCGGTGATATCGCGAAATGTCCAGATTCTGCCATATTTTTTTCCATCCTTACCAAAAACAGGAGCAGAATAGCGATCGAGAATCATGCCGTTTTTAAATTCGATCTCATCGTGACTTGTCTCGCTAAAATGATCATACAGATAGTTTACTTTTTCCAGGAATTTGTCGGGATATTTGGTCAACCCCACAACATGTTTGAGCAGCGCGGAGTCATCCTCGTCATCAATAATATGCTGAGGCACATTGAACAGTTTAACAACTTGCTGGTTATTAAAGATTCTTTTCTGATTCTCGTCAATAACCAATATTGCCTCGATAGTTGCATTTGTTTGCGCCTCAAGCAGGGATGATTTGGATTGAAGCACCTCTTCAACCTGTTTTCGCTCTTCAATCAATTGCATCAGTGAAACGAACAAATGGCTGCTTTCGGAAGGGATGGTTTCACCTTTGTTTATAATGTTTTGATCAACCGGGTTGAGTTTATAAATGACTTCCTTTATTTTGTTAAGGATCTCTTTTTGCGCTTCGGCATCCTGCTTTTGTTTTTGAAAAGCATCCCTTAGTTCCTGCGAACTGATTTCAATTGAGGATTGAAGCAGTTGAGTGTCATCTTCAAAATTTGCATAAGTTTTGTTGATGTCCTGGATAATACCTTTAAGCGCTTCCGGCAGGTTGTCGGAAGCGCCAAAATGTTTTTTAATCTGACGTAATAATAGTTTGTTCAATTGGTTTTCCATTGTCCGAATGGGTTATTCTTCCTTGAATACAGTAATCGTCATTGTTTGGTTGTGAAGTTCGCAATGTTGCTCGAATGGTTTGATAGGGCAAATTTCGCCATAAGAATAAAAGCCTGTCATTGAAGCGGCGCTTCCTAAAACTTCGCGAATGATCTCCAGTTCCTCTTCAACTCTTTGCTTCAACACAAGTTTTCGCCCAACACAACTGATCAGGATGGCAAGGTCGGGATCAGAATTTTGGAGACTGATTTTAGACATTTCCGCAGCGTCGTTGGCGCCATCAATAAGCCGGTCGAAATTGGCTTTCATAAGCCTTACATATTCACCCTGTGGAAGATCGCCTGCAAAAACCATGCTTCCGTCGGCTTCATTTACTGATAGAACGGTGCGAACAAGCGCTGTTTCCGAATTTTTCAGGATAAGGCTTAATGGAAACAACAGCGCCGAAGCGGGAAGATTTGCGGCATGGTCGCCAAGATACCTTTTGTAAAGTTCTAATGCCGGCTGACCATCAAGTTCGTAGAGAATATTTCCTTTGGATTTTGTAACCTCGCGATCAACGCCAAACGAATCCCAGCCACCCATTGAGCCATAGCCAACCTGAATATGTTCACCGTAAAAGCCAATGGCAAGCGCCAGGTTTTTTTCGCCGGCGCGATTATGAACAATCACGGTTTCGGCAAAGTTAGCCTGATCGCCAGCCAAACCGCCCGTAACAGAAATCCTGTCGTTGAGTTTGCTGTTTAAACCTTTGGTAAGCTCGCTGCCGTTAATATTTAACCCTTCTGAAAGTATCAGGATGTGAACAAGATGTTCTTTGTCGAGTTTTGCTGCAAGTTTTTCGCCGATGGTAAAACTGTCTTCCATTGAACCGATATGTTCCGAAGCAATCTCAACTGAGGTTTTTTCAAAACAAACTGCGGTACATACTATGTTGTTGTCAAAAACTTCTTCCTGACAAATTTCTCCGGAGGTGGAACAACCCACAATTTGCGCAACTGGGTATGCGTTTCTTACAAAATCAATATGGCGCTGTTCTTTAAGCAAATCTTTATTGCCAAATAAGAAAACCAACTGTGCAATTTTGCTTAGGTTATTCTCACTCTTTTTTGCCCAGCCTTTGGCTTGGGAATAGATACTTTGTTCTGTTTTCATAGTTTTTATATTAGGTTAAAGGTTACAAATTACACTTTATTTCAATTTTTCCGGCACAGGCAACCGTTCATTTCGAAATGGGAATGTAAAAGAAAAAACGCTCCCATTTCCCTCTTCGCTCTCAACCCATATTTTCCCATCATGTTTTTCGATAAAATCCTTGCAGATGAGTAACCCTAATCCTATGCTCGGTTCGCCTTCGGTACCTTTGCGATTAGTGTTTTCGCTAAGTTGAAATAACTTGCTTATCAACTCCTTTTTCATGCCGATACCGGTATCGGCGATGCTTACCTGAACAGAATTACTTTCCGTTTTTTTTGCCGACAGCGTTATTTTTCCTTTTCTCGGCGTGAACTTCACCGCGTTGGAAAATAGATTACGAATCACGGTTTCGAGGATGTGAACATCAGCAAAAATCATAATATTTTCAGGGATGTCATATACAATTTCAATTTCCTTTTTCTGCGCCGATACAATGAGAAGCTCAATATTCTGTTTGATGTTGACTGCGAGGGGAATTAATACAGGATTAAATGGGGTTATTCCTCGTTGCATAAGCGACCACTCCAGAAGGTTTTCGAGCAAACTGTAAACGTTGGTGGCAGATTTTCTCATGCTCATTACAATTGTCTTAATTTCATCAAGAGTCATATCATCCAACTCTTCCACCATGATTTGAGTGAAGCCAAGAAATGAATTGAACGGGCTGCGTAAGTCGTGGGCGATGATTGAGAAAAACTTGTCTTTGGTTGAATTTAATTCCCGGAGTTCGGCTTCACTTTTTCGCAATTCAAAAGTACGGATTTCAACCTGATGTTCGAGGTTTTCGTTTCGACGGGTAAGAAGAAGAGTTAAAACGGTCATGAGAAATGTGAGCAATACGCCAATGGCAAAAGCAATCCAGCCGGCGTAAACCGGCATAAAAGCATAAGATCCCGGCGCGGGAAAAATATATGCAGCATAGGTTTTATCAAAAACGAAAATGGGAAATATTACTGCCTGGTAATCTCTGATGTTAATGGTTAGATCATCAGAATTTTCATGGAAATGAGTTGGTTGATTAGTATTGGCAATGGCAACAGGCAGCGGAGATTTTTCGGCGCTTAACTGATAAAAATCAATTACTGTTTTTAATTTTTCAGCGTTATCGGTAGAGATGGCTTTTTGGATAAACAGTTCCGGATCAACCACTGCTACAATAAATCCTTTAAATTTCCTGGTTGGGGTATCAGAAGAAAAAACAGGTTGAAAAACGAGTATCCGCGCTTGTTTCTCTTTATCAAACGACAAAATAACAGGATCGGTGGCGGCAGGCAATCCGGTTTTCATAGCCTTGTCAATTGTTTTTCTGATCGCGGGATCGGAAGAAAGATCATATCCATAAAATTGGGGACTGCCGCCGGGCGACTCAAAATACCAGAACGGGAAAAAGATATTTCTGCCTGAGGCGGGAATTTTTTCGCCGATGGAACTGGTTTGCCAGATTGTAAAATCTTTTATTCCTTCCTGCCTCGCCTGTAACTCCATTTTACCTTTTTGAGAATTGTCAATCGGAATTATCCAGCCGATGCTCGTTTGTCGTCCGCTTAACCTGAACATCGGCGCTAACAGTGCATGGAATGACTCCCTCGTGACTAGGGTTGAACCTGAAAAATACCGGGCTATTGGGGTTATCTGGAAATCGCGCAGGCTTACAAATGCCTTGCAAATATTTTCAGCTTCGGGTTCGGCTACCTGTATAAAAACTGAATTTCGGCTTTTGGTTCCATTCTGATGCAAAACCAGGGCAAAAATAAGAGTGAGCGAAAGTCCAAAGGCTATTACGTTAATATATTCAACATTTAGCCAAAGTTTTTTCGACGATACTGCTTGAAGAAATCCACTCATGAGTATGACGAATAACAATAAAACAACACACAGGTAAGCAAACATAATTTGGTGAGAAATTGCAGACTGAACCTCTTTATAACCGATATCAATGCCAACAACCAAAAGAACTTTGCCTGTTGCCGGATCGAAAACAGGGGCAAAAGCTGAAATGAATTTGCCAAACTCGTCGGTGTATGGACCTCCTGTAAAGGCGTTACCGTTACTGAAAAGTTGTAGCAACAATGGTGTGGGGCTGTCATAAACCGAGCCCGGTGGAGAAGCGTACCGGGTTTTTGCCTCCGCGCTTTCAGGTCCAAACAGGATGGCGTTGTTGCGCCGAAGCATACTGTAAATAATTATTTCCTGCGTTCCAAAAACCGAAGTTATCCCATTTTTATAAGCTTTCAACTCATTGCATAATTGGATATATTCGGTATTATTTGTATCGGCGCCGGAAAAGGAAAGCCCTTTGATTTGCTCTCTGTTTATTGTGCGGGCAATAGCTTCCACCTGAATTTTTAAATGGTTTCGTATTTCGGTATCTTTGATATTACCCTGCCAGTTGGCGGCAAACATACCGATGATATAAAGAAATAGCAAGGAAACGAAACCTATCCAGGATATATACCCCGGTCGCTTTTTCATTAAATACAAAAGGAAGATGAAAGAAGCGGCAAAGATTCCGGTAAAGATGAAAAAGATATAATCGGTTTGGATGAACATTTGATAATTATTTTTTTTCAAAACCCGACAGGTTTTTTAAACCTGTCGGGTTCGTGGTTCAATTTAAAGTTTTAAAACCTGTCGGGTTTATTTGTATGTTTATTTAACGTCGCAATCAGCGTATCTTTTTTTACAGGCTTTGAGAGATAGTCGTTGCAACCGGCGTCGAGCGCTTTTTCGCGGTCGCCTTCAATGGCATAAGCCGTAAGCGCGATAATAGGAATGTCGGAATTGAACTTTCTGATTTCGCGGGTAGCTTCGTAGCCATCCATATCAGGCAGCCTGATATCCATAATGACGAGGTCAATATCTGAATTTTTCCGGCAAATTTCAACAGCTTCGCCTCCCGTAACGGTATGGATAAGCGTATGTCCTGCCTTGGTAAGGATAACGCGGAGAAAATAATAATTCACCTGATCATCTTCGGTAATTAGAATTTTTAATGGTCGCTGGTCAGACTTCGGCGGTACCGGGCTTGCCGGGGAATATGATTCCGCCGTTTTTGTCAGATTTGTGTATGGTATCAGAAAGTAAAAAGTACTTCCATGCCCTTCTACGCTTTCTATCCATATTTTTCCGCCCAGCATTTCGATATATGCCTTGGTTATAGCCAAACCCAGTCCCGACCCTTCATAGAGACGCGAATGTGAAATATTGGCTTGTACAAATCGCTCAAAAATGGCGTGGCGCTGGTATTCGGGAATGCCAATACCGGTATCTTTTACATAAAATTCAATAAACTCGCCTTGTCGGCTATATCCGAATTCGACACAGCCTTTATGGGTAAACTTTATCGCATTTTTAATCAGGTTGGTCAGAATGGAATTTAGTTTGTCCCTATCGGATTTTATTGTTGACTGATTTTCCGGCATGCTTCCGGTAAAAAGCAATTGCAGTCCTTTGGCTTCTGCCTCCCTTTTGAAGAAGGAATGTAGTATCATGGCAATCTCATTGATGTTGACATCAGTAAGCGAAACCGGCATTTGTCCCGATTCGATTTTGGAAATGTCTATTATATCATGAATAGTGGTTAAAAGGCGGTCGCCGCTTTTTTTCACGATTTGGACATATTCATCCTTTTCTTCTCCTGTCAGATCAGGTTCCTGAAGCAATGAGATAAAACCGAGAATGCCATTCATCGGGGTCCTTATCTCATGGCTCATGGTAGCGAGAAATGCCGATTTGAGACGGTCGCTCTCTTCGGCTCTTACCTTAGCCGCAATCAGTTCATCCTGATTTTTTTTCCGGAGGTAAGCTGCGCCGATGGTATTGGCGGCAGCCGAAAGGAGTCGCTCTTCGGTAAGCGTCCAATCCCTTTCGGTGTTACACTCGTCAAATCCGATAAATCCCCAGAAATTTTTATCAATAATTACCGGCGTTACAAGTATTGATTTAATTCCCTGGGGATCAAGAATGGCTTTTTCAGATTCTGGAAAATCCCTGACTTTACCAACAATTACTTTTCCGACAGATAAAACTTCAAACCAACGGGGAAAATCATTTTGGTATGGTAAATTCTGTAATTCCTGCCAATCAATTTGCGACTCAACCGAACCATCTGTCCACTCATAATGCTGGCTCATCAATGGCATTTTATATCCTGGCTCATCATGGTTTCGGAAAATATATACCCGGTTAACTTCTGTGGCTTTTCCGATTATTTCCAGCGCTCCGTTGATGGATTCCTCAAGGTTGTCGCCCTGTACAAGCATAGCTGTGGCTTTTGCAATGGCGTCGAGGAGCTTGTCTTTTTTAAACATTTCCGACTCGGTTTTCTTCTGAAGCGTTACGTCGCGGGCGCTTCCAACTACGCCAATCATCACGCCGTTTTCGTTAATAATTGGGGCTTTCTTTACATCGAGAAAAAGGAATTTCCCGTTTACGTTTCCGAATTCATCAAAGTGTTCCGGTTTTCCTGAGCTGATAACTACCTGGTCCGAATCCTGGCATAACTCGCCAAAAGTGTACCAGTCGGCGCGGTCGGGATATTTCCTGCGCTGGCGTTCTGCGAAAAACATGTCATTTTTTCCAATAGGCTCATCGGTATCGGTAGCCTGCACAAGGTTTTCACAAACTGACTTATTGACAAAAATGAATTTTTTATCGAGGTCCTTTGCCCAAAGCATATCCGGCATATTATCTGCCATAAGGCGGAATATAGTGAACATCTTTCGGTAGCGTTCTTCGGCGTCGCGAATCTCTTTTTGGCGCGCAACATAATCTGTGATATCGCGAATGACTATCAGCCTGCTGCCCGGCTGACTTTTAATGGTCTGTTTAAGAATTCTGAATGATTTAGGACCATTGCTGCCGAGGAAGTCAAGTTGGTCAATGGTTTCAAGATTAATTGCTGCATTCAGAAGCGGCGTTTCAGATGCGCCGGAAGATTCGGCTTGAGAACCGATAATGTTTTTATTCCTGATTCCGAATAAAGCCAAGGCAGCTTGATTTATATCCTGTATTCTGTTTTGCCCATCGAGAGCGAGGATACCATCAGGTAAAGTTTCAACCAGTGTTTCACGGGCAACGGGCGCCAGATCGAGGAATCGAAAGTACAAAATGGCATAAACCAGTAGCGCGCCACTGAGAATAATGCTAACCGGCGTTAAATCCAAACCCGTAGCAAAATTGCCGCCGGCAAGGTAAACCATGCTGGCGATCCAGGGACATAGACCTCCAATAAAAACAATCAACCCCTGAGAACGAAAAGTTCTGGTTTGGTGGATTATAAAGTTGAAAAGGAAAATAGTTGCCAAAAGAAGCAGAACATTGTTATAGCCCATGTACCCGACCCAGAACCAAATTCCATGGTAATATTCCATGAGATTTGTTTTCTCCGAGATGGCTGAAAACCCCGACCATACAAGGTAATGTTTCTCGTTGGTTATTGTGAGCGCGAGGGTGATTAACGGAATGATGAACAGAGCGAGAATATTTTTCAGGGAGATGAACTTGTCTTTACCTGTAAAACGGAGGACAAAAATCAGGTAAAGAACCGGTGTGGAAACCGCTCCGAAATATTCCAGTTTTGCCCAGAAAATTTTTTCTGTTACAGTAGTCGCCGCCGTTTCGAAGATAAGCCAGAATGCCCAGACGCCCGCAGCGATCATCACCCGTGAGAGTTCCTTCGCCCCTTTTACAAATCGTCGCTGCCAGGCAAGGAAGGCAACAAAAAACGAAACTAACGCTGTAGCGAGAAAGAATATTGAATAAATCGTGAAAATCTGGTTCATGGCGTAATTATTTTATTGTAAAAAAGAAAGAAGAACCTTTGCCTTTTACCGATTCAAGCCAGATACGTCCTCCGAGTAATTCCACAATACCTTTTGCAATTGATAAACCCAACCCGCTGCCTTCGTGATTGCGTGTCATAGATACATTTTCCTGCATAAATTTATCGAAGATTGTTGTTTGAGCTTCCGGGCTTATTCCAACTCCCGTATCCGTAACAAAAAATTTCAGTTCGTCTCCATTTTCTTCAAAACCGAAAGTAACATACCCCTGAGCGGTAAATTTAATTGCATTATCCACAAAATGCCGTAGCGCCTTATGCAACAATTTGGGGTCGGTGTTAATGTGCAATTTGCCCGCCATAGTTGGAGTATGAATGGATAATTTCAGTTTTTTGGTTTGGCACGATTGCAGGAACATGTCATAAATCTCATTCAAAATATCGCATGGGGCAATAAGCTTTTTATGCACCTCCTGATTTCCCGAAGCAATAAGCGATATATCCATATAATCGGTGACGGTGTTCATAAGCCTGTCGCTGCTTATTTTTACTATTTCAAAGTACCCGTCTCTTTCATCCTGAGAAATATTGGGATCGCCCATTAGGTTGCCAAATCCGAGAATGCCGTTCAGGGGCGTACGGATTTCATGGGAAATATTGTTCATGAAAGCTGTTTTCAGGCGGTCGCCAGATTCGGCTTTTTCTTTGGCTATTATAAGTTTCTCCTCTGCCTGCTTACGTTCGGTGATATCGCGTCCAATGCCAACCAAGCCAATTATTTCGCTGTCCTTGTTGCGCAACGGGAGTTTGGAGGAGAGCAACCACCGTTTCTGCCCATTCTCGTCAATAATATACTCTTCACGGTTAATCACCGGCTTTCCGGTTTGTATTACCAATTGATCATCGGCAAAAAACTTTTCCGCAAGTTCTTTCGGATAAAACTCAAAATCATCCTTACCTAAAACTTCAGCCTCCGATTTTGCTCCCATAAAACCCACTTCGGCAATGTTGACCAGTGTTTTGCGACAAGCCAGATCTTTAGAATAAATTGAATCCGGAATATTATCAATAAGTGTGCGGAGCAGTAACCGTTCATTTTGCAAAGTTTTTTCAACCCGTTTGCGATCGGTAATATCCTGGATTGTCCCAATCATTTTTACCGGTTGATTCGCATCATTATATGTTACTTTGCCTAATCCATAAACCCATCGTTCTTCTTTACTGTTTTGACGGATAATCATGTATTCTTTATCAAATTTGCAGTGATTGCCCAATACTTCATTTGTAAAGTAATCAACCATCATTTGTCGCCATTCAGGATGAACTATTGAAGCCCATCCCTGAACTGATTTATCATAGCCGGAATCAATTCCGAAAATATCATCCAATATTTCAGAGCTTATCCAATTGTCGGAATCAATGTTTAAAGTATAAGCTCCGAGACGAGCAATTTTTTGTGTTTCCCTTAAAAACTCTTCACTTCGTTTAAGATTTTCGTGAAGAATATACTTCTCGCTTAAAAAGTTCTCCTCACTTTCTTTCAACATCGCAGTTGCTTTGTCGCGCTCGGCAATCTGCTTTTTCAGTTGTAAATTACTGTAAGCTTTTTCCGAAAGTTCCTTTGCAAAGGCAAACAGCATTTTCGAAACTTTAGTAAACTGATCGAGAGACATAACCGGGACTTCGGCGAGCGCTTTCATAAACGCTTCTCTGTTTGCCCCTATCTCACCGGCATACTCAATCATTTGTTGCACTTCGATGTTTTCATTACGCACCTGCCCGATTAACCAGTTGGCAATATGTTTGCCGCCAACGGTAATGCTGGCGCCGGCGTCATATAAACCTCCGCTCATACAAGGCTGAACTGTTGCGTCGGATATACTCAGGCGACCAAGTATTGCATCGGAACGATAGCAATTAGCGAGTCCTTTCTCGGTTTTTCGAATAATATCGTTACACAACCTACAGAAGTTACTGGGGTGGGTAATTGGAGCGCCGTCGGGATGGGTTATTATAGAAGCGACTCCGGTAGCGTTTGAAAACAGATCCTGAATATGCTGAATGTCTTTCAGGTCAAACAGGTCGGAAAACTGAATGTCGCTCTCGTTTTCTGTCTGAACACAAAATTCGTCCTTGTTTTCCATGAAATTTATTTTTTCGCCAAAATTCAAATCCTGTAGTCTTAACCTGCAAACATGAGCATACTCGGAAAAGGAAACAATTTGGACTAAAGTCCAGTAACTATCTGGTTATCAATTGCCACGACCTTAAGGTCGTGGCAATTCAAGTTGCTGATATACCAGGCTTTAGCCAAATATTAATTATTCTAACCACTTTTCGCAAATTATACCGCCAGCCCATATCTTTTTAGTTTCTCGATTAAATCCTCCCTGTTCACTGGTTTCGGCAGGTAATCGTCGCATCCGGCGTCGAGCGCTCTTTTTTTATCATCGCTCATGGCGAAGGCTGTAATAGCAATTATTGGAATATACTTCCAGAATGATCTAATCGCGCCTGTGGCTTCAAAACCATCCATTACCGGCATCTTCAAATCCATTAGTATAAGCGATATTTCAGGATGCGCGCGACATTGGTTTACGGCTTCTTTCCCGTTTGTGACTAAAATTACCTTAATAGCCAATTTTGTTAATATACTTTCCAGATAAAACCGGTTTGATTCATCATCTTCGGCAATAAGCACAACCGGGGTTTTCTGAAATGGCGCGGTAATCTCTTTTGATTCGGGTGTTGCCATTTCATTTTCAGCATCTGCATAAGGGATGTGAAAGAAAAATGTTGATCCTCGCCCCTTCTCCGACTCCACCCTGATTCCTCCGCCAAGTAATTGTAAGATACCCTGAGTAATTGATAAGCCCAAACCGCTGCCATCAAATCCTCGCGAATGTGAGACTTCTTCCTGCACAAAACTTTCAAAAATCCGGTGTTGAGCATCTTTGCTGATACCGATTCCTGTATCTTTTACAAAAAATTCCAATAACCCTGGTTTTATGGTATAGCCAAAAGTAATTTCTCCTTTTGAAGTAAATTTAATGGCATTGTCCAATAGATTCGATAATACTTTGTGACAAAGTTCATAATCGGAATAGAAGATGATTTTCTTTACTGTTTCAGGGATGTTTAAATGGAGAATCAGATTTTTCACAGAGCACAAGGTTTGAAATTGCTCATAGAGTTGATGAAGCAATATAACCATGTCAATAGGTTTATGGTTTACATCTAAATTTCCCGAAGCGATAAGGGAGATATCAACGTAGCTCGTTATCGTATTAATCAACCGGTTGCTGCTATTTTTAATATGGGTAAAAAACTGTTGTTTTTCGTCGTCGCTGAGATTAGGTTCAATAATTAATTGACTGAAACCAAGAATGCCATTGAGGGGAGTTCGTATTTCGTGAGAGATGTTGTTCATGAAAGCTGTTTTCAGGCGGTTTCCTGATTCTGCTTTAACCAGCGCTTCTTTAAGCGCCTCTTCAGCCAGCTTGCGCCTGGTAACGTCGAGGATGACGCCGTGCCAGAGGGTTCCGCCATCCTCCATCCGCTCCGGTTGCGCCTGCGACCAACGCCAGCGCAAACCCTGTCGCGGGAGAATTACCCTGAACTCGCAATAAAATGTCTGTAAGGTAATCGCCGATTCCTGAATTAATTTGGCAACGTTGTCGTAGTCTTCGGGATGCAAACGCCCAAAAACTGCGGTGGCGTCTTCACGCACCTCCTCGGGAGTAACTTCATAGATGTCATTCATCCCAGGACTCGAATATGGAAATGCAGATCGCCCATCGGGATATAACCGGTATTGGTAAATTACGCCAGGCACCATACGGGCGAGGTTAACGAGCATATCGCGGTTTTGCGCCAGGGTTTTTTCGGCGCGTATTGTCCTGAATGCAGCATCAACCCGCGCCAGAAGTTCACGGGGTTTAAGTGGCTTTATCAAATATCCGTCGGCGCCCGATTCAAGTCCTTCGGAAATGTTATCAGACTCTATTTTCATGCCTGAAAGCAATAAAATATAAATCGCCGATAAAGCCGGGTCGCTTTTAATTGTCTGGCAAACTACGTTTCCGCTGATATCCGGAAGCATAACATCGAGCAGCAACAGGTCGGGTTTTTTAAGTCTGACAGCTTGTAAACACTCCTGTCCGGTAGTTGCCGCAGTCACGATATAATGTTCCTGTTTTAGTATGCGTACTGTAATCAGAAGCAAGTCGGGGTCGTCGTCAACCACGAGGATATTAAACTCATTGTTTTTTTGGGGGATCATTGAGGAATGTGTTGATTGGTGGAACGGGTTATAGATTGCCGGGTTGATGAATTGCCGGGTTCTGGGGTAATGTAAAATAGAAGGCGCATCCTTTTCCCTCTTCGCTCTTCACCCATATTTTGCCTCCGTGTTTTTCGATGAAATCCTTGCAGATGAGTAAGCCTAATCCATTGCTGGATTCGCCTTCGGTGCCTTTTCTGTTGGTTTGAATATCAAGCCGGAATAAATTATCACGTATTGCGGGGATCATTCCAATACCTGTATCCTTTACGCATATTTCAACGCTATTTTCCTCTGATTTCTTTGCAGTCACAGTTATTCTCCCTCTTTTGTGGGTAAACTTAACGGCATTTGCGATCAGATTACGAATAACGGTTTCAACCATGTGTTCATCGGCAAAAACCGACAAATCATCTGGAATATCGTAAATGAGTTCAATCTCCTTTTTCTGCGCCGAAGCGATTATAAGTTTAATGCTTTCTCTTATTTTATTTGCCAATAGAAGGGAAACCGGATTTACTTGTATTAGCCCTCGTTGCATCATTGACCACTCTAATAAATTTTCGATCAAGCTATACAGGTTGGTTGCCGATTTTCGCATACTGACAACAATTGTTTTAATTTCTTCAAGGGTCATTGTATTCAGTTCTTCCACCAACATTCGCGTAAAGCCAAGGAAGGCGTTGAAAGGGCTGCGCAGGTCGTGGGCGATTATGGAAAAGAACTTGTCTTTTTCGGCGTTAATGGTTACCAGCTCTTTGTTTTTATGTTTGATTTCTTCCTCTTCCAGCTTGCGCTCAGTTATATCCCTGTTAATGCCAATCAAACCTATCACTACACCTTTACTGTCCTTTAAAGGTAATTTAGCGGTAAGATTCCAGCGAACGTCGTCGGTTATTTTATTAGTGCAAATCTCTTCATGATTTATCAGAGATATGCCGGATTTTATGATTGCCTGTTCGTCGTCAAAATATTGTTTTGCCTGGTCATGCGGGAAGAAATTGAAATCGGTTTTACCAATCATTTCCTGAGTTGTATTTGATCCGCAGGTTAAAGCAACGGCATGGTTGCATATTATGAACCGGCTTTCTGTATCTTTATAATAAATTTGATCGGGTATGTTTTCAATGATAGCGCTTAGCAATTTTTTTTCAATCAATAATTTTTCTTTTTCAATGCTATGCCCGGTTATGTCAACAACTGCTACCATGCATTTATCGCTTTTTTGCGCAACAATGCCTGAAATACTTATATGTATTGGCAAGTTGCCTGCTGACGAAATTATCGCCTCGCAGGTTTCTTTTGCATTGCTGCTAAATGTCTTCCGAAGAAAGATGTTGAATTCTGATTTTGTATCGTCGGAAACAAAAAAATCAAACCGGCAATCTATTAAATGCTCGCAGTTTTTGCCAAGCATAGTTGCCCCTGTATTATTTAGCTCAATAATTTTACCTTCCTTTGAAAGCGTAAAATAACCTGTCGGGGCGAAATCGTACAATTCAGCATATTTTCTGGCGCTGATTTCCGCCTGCTCTTTTGCCAGGATGAGTTCTTTGTTTTGTAGTTCCAGCTCTATTTTGTGAACTTCAAGTTCGTGGATGAGTTTCAGCGAGTCGGCTTCGTGTTGGTTGAGAAGTTGAGAGCCGGGTTGGTTGAATAGTTTCTTTTTTAGCGCCTCTTCCGCTTTTAGGCTAAGGTTTGATATGTATTCCGGGTCATTATTTTTTTTCATACAATTTCTCTTATAATCAAGTCACCTCTTAGTCCTACGTCCTTCGTCCTTCGTCCTTCGTTTTTCTATCTTTGAAATAGAGATCAATTAACGCCATTAATTCCTCCGTTTCCACGGGTTTTGAAAGATAGTCATTTCATCCTGCTTCTATTGCTTTTTGCCTGTCGCCAATACGAACATAAGCGGTTTGAGCAATGATGATTACATTCTTGTTAAATTGACGAATTTGACGGGTAGCTTCATACCCATCCATTTCGGGCATTTTAAAATCCATAAGAATCAAATCAAGTTCGGGATTATTACGGCAAACATCAATGGCTTCAAATCCTGTTTTGGCGTGTAAAATATCACGACTAATTTTTCGGAGGGTTATCGTGAGGAGCAAATCCGATGATTCCATGTCTTCTACAATCAGTATTTTAAGCTTAGCGCGCTGATCCGTATCAACCGTTTCTGCAACAACATTTTTAGTGTCGGATTTGTTCTTTGCTAAAGCGTTAAATGGAATAGTAAAATAAAATTCAGACCCCACGTTCTTTGCCGAATTGACCCAGATGCGTCCTCCAATCATCTCTGTAATTTTTTTGGCAATAGTCAAACCAAGTCCGCTTCCTTCGTAATTGCGCGTACTTAGATTGTTTTCCTGATTAAAGGGTTCGAAGATCATCCCATGTGCTTTTGGTTCTATTCCAATTCCGGTATCTTTTACAAAAAATTCCAATTCATTGGATTTTACTTCAAAACCAAACGAAATTTTACCTTGTTTCGTAAATTTTATAGCATTATCAACCAAATGAGATAAGGTATTTCGTAACAAATCATGGTCTGATTTTATTAAAAAATCGGGCAGTTGTGGCGTTTGAACGGTTAATGTCAGCTTTTTGTCTTTACAGGTTTTGTTGAATTTATTGTAAATCTCATCCAGAATCTGGGAAGGATAAAATTCATGTTCTTCTATCACTATGTTATCCGAAAAGAGAAGCGCGATATCCATATAATCCGACACGGTATTTATCAGCCGATCGGCGCTTGATTTTAAAAACGGAATGTATTCATTTTTTGCTTCCTGGGTAATATCAGGCTCTACCAGCATTTGCCCAAATCCAATAATACCATTAAGGGGAGTTCGAATTTCGTGGGAAATATTTTGAATGAATACAGTTTTCAGCCGGTCGCTCGATTCGGCTTTCTCTTTGGCTAAAATTAAATCGCAATTTGTTTTTTCAAGTTCAATTGTTCGCGCCTTAACTTTTTCTTCTAAAATCTGATTTTGGTTTTTCACTTGCTGATGTAAAAAGCGGGCTAAAAGCAGGTTTTTAATTCGCAGTCCCACTTCGATCAAATCGAATGGCTTTGAGAGAAAATCTTTTGCGCCATCGGACAATGCGCGTTTTTTAGCTTCGGTTGTAATATCGGCTGTAAGCACAAGTATTGGCATGTATGTATCGTCGGGAATCAACTCTTTTAACTGCTCCATTACTTCGTAGCCTGAAACATAAGGCATCATTAAATCGAGCAGAATCAAATCGGGGTTAAACGATTTGAAAAAGCCTGCTACCAAGCGCGAGTCGGTGGTGGTTTTTACATTTGTATAACCCTGCACTTCGAGTAGTACTGAAAGAATTTCAATATTGGATTCCTTATCGTCTACAATAAGAATGTTTGCATTTTTGAATGTTGAATCTATCATGGTATGGTTTTTAAAAGAATTGGTATTACAGCTTGCGATACGAAAATAGGCAAAATATCACTTACCCCGCTTGCAATGTAATTATTATTTCTAATCCTTATTCAAAACGGGATAAAACTGCGCATTTAAAAATTTATTTTTCTGTTTTTTCCCATAGCATCGGCAGCTATCATTGCATTCACTACAATATCAGAGGTAATCATGCCTGCTTCGTGATGTATGCCTTCTGTTGGAGCGCAGGCTTTGCTCGCCACTTCAATTAACTTGCTTCTGCTGACGTCTGTTATCCCGATATCTGTAAAGGTTGTGGGTAAACCTATTTCCTCACAGAATGAATAGACTGTTGCCATTTCAGAAGGCAGGGCGTCGGTGAGATGAAGTCCCGTTAAAACGCCAAAGGCTACTTTTTCTCCGTGGTAAAATGAATGGGTCTCATAAAGCGCGGTAAGCCCGTTGTGAATCGAATGTGCCGCCGCAAGTCCCGAACTCTCAAACCCAATTCCACTGAGAAGGGTATTAGCCTCAACAATGTGGCTAAGAGCCGGCGTTACAATTTTCATTTCATTGGCAAGTCTGGCGGCTGAACCGAAGCGTAAAAGTGTGTCGTAACAAAGTTTTGCCAGATTTAATCCTGCCATTGTGCTATATCCGCCACACACATTAGCCGACATGGTGCGTTCGCACGATTTGGCTTCGAACCATGTAGCAAGCGCATCACCCATACCTGCTACAAGAAAGCGAACAGGCGCCTGGGCAATCACATTCATATCAACAAGAACAACCTGAGGGTTCATTTTCTGATAGTAAACTGAATCAAAAATCCCGTTTTCAGTGTATATAACAGCACAACCGCTGCATGGCGCGTCAGTGGAAGCAATGGTTGGAACAATAATCACCGGAATGTTGGCGCGGTCGGCGGCAATCTTTGCAGTGTCAATGGTTTTGCCTCCACCCATCCCAACAAGTATGTCAATCTTTTTGCTGTTGATAATTTCCAACAACCGTTTCAATTCTTTTTCACAACACTCTCCATGAAATTCTTCGACATGAATCCAATTCTGAGAATCTTTTGGAGTAAACTTTGGGAGTATTTTGCTTTTTACCGTTGGAGAGGCTAAAATAAGTCCATTCTTACCAAGCAACTTTACCAAATCGGGCAATTCGGCGATAGCATCCTCGCCCTGAATGTATTTTCCGGGGAATACAGCCTTTAAAATTCGGGTATTTGTTATTTTGTCCATTTCGTGAATATTTTTTTAAGTACTATTTGGATAAAAACTGCAAAATGGGTAAATTGTTACATTTTTGCAACAGAGAAAAACCTGTTAAATGCAAAAACCTGGCAGGTTTGCTAAACGCTGCCAGGCTAAAAATTCAAATTTCGATTGTTCTATTGTTCTATCCTGTTCCATCAGATATTCAATATTGAGCCCACTCCGAAAAGGAAACAATTTGGACTAAAGTCCAGTAACTATCTGGTTATCAATTGCCACTACCTTAAGGTAGTGGCAATTCAAGTTGCTGATATACCGGGCTTTAGCCAAATTTTTAATTCTTATAACCACTTTTCGGAGTGGGCTCAAATTTAACTTGCTATCCCCATCCGACTTTTCGGAGTGGGTTCAATATTTGTATTCAGATGTTGTCGGTGGTTGTCCTTAAACAATAATGGTTTGTTATTTGGCTGTACCTATAAAGTAATCTTATATTTGCTGATGAAGATGGTTTCAGGATTAACATGCATTTATTGGTCTTGAAAAACCAGGCAGATTGTTTCAGAAACCAAAAATTCATCATCAACAAATAATCAAAACTATGAAAAACAGGATTTATTTATCAGCAGGCATCATCATTCTGCTGCTTTCAGGCATGTTGTCAGTTCCATCTTTTGCACAGGATGAGGTTAATATAACAGTTGCCACTGCATCAGGTTTGGTTCCAGGCAATACGATATACCTGCCTGTGGATATGTTTACCGACCCTGCCAACAATATTTTTACAGGTCCAGGGTATATCAACGTTTATTTCGACCCTGATATTCTTACTCCGATCGAACCGTTTGCCGCGAATAATCCTCCGAAGGAGGTCTTGGTTTTCAGCATGATAGGAAAGCAAATCCTTCACCAATCATTTAATCAGCAAGGGTTGATCAGCATCCCCACGACTAACAGGGCAGGTTATTATATCGTGAAAGTAGTTTCCGAAGGAGGATGTTCGACAGGGAAAGTTTTTCTGAAATAATCCCTTTTGCTTCAATAAAACTATATTTGTGCAAAAAACAAATCGCAATTTCGGAGTAGTCTCTTCATTTAATAACACTTAACTATGGCTGCAAAAAACAAAAATGCAAAAACGACCGGGATTCACGGAGCTGGGATCCAATTTAATGTATTCTTCATTTTCGTGGTAATGATTCTGCCGCTCGTTTATTTTCGAACAGCGCAGGATGCATCACTGCTGCCCCGGATGATGGTTCTTTCGGTTTTTTTACTGGCTTACACAATCTATCTCTACGCGCTACCTCGCGGAACCACATTCAACCTTAGTTTACTGAAAAACCCGGCGGCGCTCTTTGGCGGGTTGTACCTTTTAATATCCGTTCTTTCGCTTACCAGCGCTTTGAACAGGAGCGAGGGGCTGTTTGATATCACAAAAACCGGACTGACGCTGGTCATCATATTTTATGCAGCGTATCTGTTTTCTGTAACCCCGGGATGGTTTGAAAAACTGACGAATCTCGCCGTTCTCGCCTCCCTTGTCGCCCTCATCATAGGTTTCTACCAATTTTTTAAGCTGGTTACCGGAAATGAGCAGGAACGACTGGCAGATGGAAAGGAGATTATCAATATCGTCAAAGGGTTGATGGGAAATAAAAACGAATATGCAAGTTATCTCGCGCTCCTTTTAACTTTGACGTCATTCACCGCTTTTTTCGGGAAAGGCAACTGGCAACGCGGCGCCCTGGCAACCACTGTATTGGCGCTTTTCATGCTCATTTTAGTTGCAACCAGGGCTGCCTGGCTTGCCGTCTTTATGGCTGGCGCCTCCATATCTGTAATCGTTCTGATCCTTCATGAAAAACTGGGTATCAGTGGCAGGCATGCGAAAATTGTCATGATTATTGTTTCAACCGTTGTTGTCCTGGGCGCAGCGGGAGCCATTGAAGGCGGGCGGTTTACGCATAACAAGTACCTTGAAAAGCTGGGTTCCATCGCGCGACCAGAAGCAGGGAATAACCATTTCAGGCTTAATATGTGGAAAATAACCGCAGAGATGTCCATGAATCATCCCGTTACCGGAGTAGGCGCCGGGAACTGGCAGATCGCCATTCCTGAATATTACGGCACAATAGGGTTAAAGGGTAAGGAAGTAAACTGGATTTCACCGCACAATGATTACTTGTGGATTCTCGCTGAAAAGGGAATTATCGGACTTGGGCTATACCTTGGGATGATCATCGCAGCCGTATGGATGTTCTTCCGCATCCTGCGAAGCAAGGCTGAGAAGGAGATAAAAAGGCAGGGCGTTTTCCTCTTTGCGGGGTTGATAGGTTACCTTACAGTAGCATGTTTCGATTTTCCCTACCAGCGGATTGACCATCAGGTGATTTTTGCCATGTTCCTTGCAGGTATGATTGCGTTGCATCAGAGGTCATATCCGGGGAAACCGTTTTCCGTCAACCGCAATTTCTTCTTCATCCCGGTCATTCTTTTCCTTGGATTTGGCGTTTTCTACAACATACAAGCTCTGAAGGTGGAAACCCATATTAAGAAGGCTGACGCATTAATGAACCTCGGTAAGTTCCCCGAAGCGCTTGCCGAAATTGAGGATGCCCGCACTTCCATGAGAAGTCTCGATGCAAAGGGATCTCCTTTGGATTATTACGCAGGCATGGTTTATGATAAAATGAATAACAACGAGGCTGCCCTTAAATCCTATCTTGCTGCGCTTGCTGTTCATCCAAACCATATCGCCCTTCTGAACAACCTTGGCAGATGTTATTATACCGCCGGATATTACGGACTGGCAGAGCATTACTATCTGAAAGCTCTTCATATTGTACCCGGATACAAGGAAACCAGAGTAAATTTGTCAACGCTGTATTATAAGAAAGGCGAATATCAGAAATCCTTAGACATGTTATCCGGCATCAGAGGCGGTAAAAAATCACCTGACATCAAACAAAACATCAATGCCTTGCACCGGATACTTGGAACTCCGGAAATCTCCCCTGCAAAAGAGAAGAAATTGCGGGAGAAACAACTTAAAAAAGCCAATAAGAAAAAGTCAGGCAAAAAGCATGGCGAAGGAAATGAAAACTGATCTTACAGTTGAACAGAATTTGTTGCTGCGATGTTGTCAAAACCAGTTGGCTCCTGACGCTGATACGCTATCATCCTTTTTTGCGAAACACACCCCGGATTTTAGTCGTTTTATTGAACTGACAACGAAGCATAGATTATTTCCGGTTGTCAACATGGCGGTTCGTAGTCAGCGGCAGGCGGTTCCATTGGAGATAATGAGCGAGGTTGCCCGCGTCGCAGGCAGGAACCTGAAAAGGATGATGAACCTTGCCGGCGAACTTGGGGTCGTTCATCAACTGTTTGCGAAATCAGGAATTGAATTTATTGCCGTAAAAGGTCCCGTCATGGTTCAGCAATTGTACGGCGATTACCATTGCAGGCAAACCCGCGATCTTGATCTTCTGGTGGAAGAAAAAAATATAGATAGAGCCATATCAGTTTTGACACGCGCCGGATACATTTTTCTCGACGCATATTTTCTTAAAAACCCGGGAAAGCGGCAATTATACCTTAAACGCGAAAACCATGTCAGGTTCAGGCATCCCGATAAAATGATATTCATCGAACTGCATTGGTCGGTTTCAAAGTATTTTACCACCATTCAGACGGAACATCTATTCGAAAACTCGATTGAAATTGAAATTCAGGGGAAGGTATTCAGGACATTTTCATTGGAGGATTATTTTGTGATCCTCGCCACTCATGGAGTTTACCATCGCTACGAACTGTTATTCTGGCTGTATGATATTGCGTACATCCTGAACCTTCCGGGAACCGATCTCCGGAATTTATTGACAAACGCTGAAAAATTCAATTGCGCAACAGCCGTAAAGGTTAGCATGGCTCTTGCCTTGACTATTTTTAAGCTGGAAACAATTGATAACAGAGGGCAGTCCTTAAAGTTAAGTCTGCGCGAAAAATTTATTTTCGATCAGTGTTTTAATGTCATTTTTAATCAAAAATCAAATCCGGGAGGTCACAGGCTGAAAAAACTTTTAGATTCGGTTCTAATCAGAATTTCCCGGCAGGCATATCTTTTATTGATGACCAACGACTGGAACAGCAGGAAACGGGTTCTTCTCAATATGCTCATCAAACCTTATGTATGGTCTGACGAGGCGAAAATTCCACTAAACAACCTGATCTATTTGTTCATGACACAAGTAAAATGGGTTGGTCTGACGCTGTCGGGGCGGATGGGCAGAAGAGGAAAGATTTCGGGGAAAGAGCTCACTCCGAAAAGGGAGAGAAAAAAAGTATAATAATTTGAGTTGTTAATTAAATTAATTTATAAATTTAACCCCCAAAAGATATGCTTTTCAAAATCGCCATTAAAACTGTAAAAACCAACTCATCATATTTCTCTCCTGTAATTTTTACACGTGTATAAACTTGTGTATTTCAACATGAAACTGATTTATAATTTAATTACTAACCAAAAAATGCGACTATGAAAACAAGTACCATTTATTTTTTGAGACGTGAAAAGCGATCATCGTTATTGGCGTTTCTTGTGGCAATGCTGATTCTGCTCACGCCTTTTCTTATTTCCGCACAGGAAACTGTGATTTACTCCGAAGGCTTTGAAGCCAACAATGGCGGTTACGTCAAGATTATTGAACCGCCGGATCCTCAATTCCCTTCTTTAACCGGCGATGGTTTATGGGAGTGGGGAGTTCCAAGCTGGATTGCCGCACATTCAGGGAATAAGTGCTGGGGAACCAATTTTGCAGGCGACATGCCTCAAAGCACGAGTTCCATCTTGTCGCCCCCCATTTCGCTTGCAGCCCTCAATCCTGCCACCCAAACTGCAAGGGTTAGTTTCTGGGCGCAAACTGAAATCTCCATGTCGGGCGCCAGAGGAAGTTTTTATGTCTCTTCCGATGGTTCAAACTTTACCAAGCTGGCAAGCTTTTTCATAGTAATGGCTGGCGGCTGGAACAGATACGAATTCAATATTTCCAATTACATCGGGGGTAATATCTATTTGAAATTTTATATTGTGGATAAAGGAAACGACAGAGGTTTTTATATTGACGACATCTCAATTTCATCCTTTGAAAGTACCAGCCATACACGAACATTGACCCTGGAAGCCAATGAATCTTCGAACGGTTCCTGTCCCTGGATTTACACCTGGAACGGTACCAAATACGTGGCAAACAATGACATTTATTCAACTGCCCGCTATGCCGGCAGTGAATACCGCGATTATCTGGCGCTTGCAAAACCACTGATTCCGGAAAACGGAAAGTATAAACTTCAGATAAACGAAGTGGCGTCGGACGAATCGTTTACCGATTATCTCCAGTTGAAGGTGATAGACCATGCCGCAAACGTAAAGGTGGCGCCTGACAACGCCGGCAATATTTTCGCATATAAACCTGCTCATCTTTTCCCGCCGGTAAGCGCTGTTTCGAATCTTGGCGTCAATGTGCTGAACTTGGTAACCCAGGAAGACGGACAGGGATTCAATGCCTACAGTCAGGACTATATTGATATAGATTTTGGCTTTGTGGATATTTCTGCGGGAGCCCGCATGGTTCTTAAAATGAAAGGATTTCTCGAAGGTACCGGCGTCCGCAGACCTTTTGTGGGTCCGCCGGCTGTTGTCGTTCAATCGTTGATAAACGGAGTATGGACAGAAGTGGGACGAATGAATCCCCGTTTTGATTGGGATGTTTGCGCTTTCGATGTTACAAAATTTTCCATCAATCCTGCCATCGGAGTAAAGTTAAGGTTATTTTCCATTTCACATGACCTGAAATATTCCAATATTGACTACGTGGCAATGGAAACAGGCGCCGAACCTGCCAAAACAGTTTCTATTGCTCCATTCACCGGCGCAACATTCTCAAATACAAGCGTTTTCGACTTGTTAAATGTTGCCGATAATCAATATGCCAATCTTAAACCGGGCAACCACATGAACCTGGAGTTTGCTGTTCCCGGACAGACTGCATCAACCAGAAGTTTTGTTTTTATCAGCGAAGGATATTATATCCCCAGGGGCAGCACCTACTTTATTGCCACCTGGGATGGGGGCAAATGGGTCATTCATGACGGATATTCCTTCTCAACCGTTGATGAGACCAAAACTTTTGATCTGTCGCTCTATTTGCCCGACCCAGACAATGAAATGAAGGTGAGGATCTGGCAGGATTATGCTGAAGGCGAATCCTATCCGGCATTTATTGACTATGTAGGGATGCAGCAGGACGCCACGGTGGGAACGCTTGCCGAGGCAACTGATCTCGTAAATAATGTAAGTATCATCCCCGAAACTTATGCTTCTGATAATATTTATTTCAATTTGGGCGCTCAGGTCTATGGCAGGGACAGGTGGACAGGATATAAATGGAGCGGCATCACAAACAACGGGGTTCCGGTAGTATCAGATTTGGCTTTTGCTACGGCGACCGGCGTCATAAGTTGGAAATATACAGATCCCGAAAGCGACCCCCAACTGGTGGCGAGCGTTCAGGTATGGACAGGCGCTGATGGAACGGGTTCCCTTTATTGGGCTCCGGCGCCGTTTATTGGTCCCGACACAGCGGTTACTTACGCGGGAACTCCATTGGTTAATGGCGTTACTTATTATTTAAGGGTAAAGGCTTATGACCTCAACAACTGGAACCAGTGGGTTGAATATTCCTTTGTTTACGATGTACCATCCAAACCCGGGGTTTACACAACAACCCCTACCTCCATTACAACAACCACCGCTACTTCAGGGGGAGACATTTTCAACAATGGCGGCGTTGCCGTCACTGATCGCGGGGTTTGCTGGAGTACTTCGTCTAATCCCACAATCTCAGACGAACATACGCACGATGGCGATGGCAGCGGTATCTTTACATCAAGCATTACCGGATTAAGCGGCGCACTCGGAGTAACCTATTATGTAAGGGCTTATGCTACAAATTCAGTCGGAACCGGTTATGGTCCCCAGGCGAGCTTCACTTATGGACTTCCCACTTTAACAACCAATAGCGTTACCGGGATTACAGCTACTGATGCAACATCTGGCGGCAATGTGATAAGCGATGGCAATTCCGCCGTAACAGTTCGCGGAGTATGCTGGAGTACATCAACAAACCCGGTAGCCACAGGAAATCATACTACAGATGGATCCGGATTAGGCGCCTTCACCAGCTCCATAACAGGTCTTACCGGTGGAACCTGGTATTACGTAAGGGCTTATGCTACTAATTCTTATGGAACATCTTATGGCGGTGAAATGCTTTTTGCCTACAGTGAGGGAGTTTTAGTCGTAGATGCAGGCCCCGATGCCATTATATCTGCAGGTGAAGATCACACATTGGCCGGTTCCGCAACTGGTCCAATGCTGTATCCGGTTACATCGTTTGAATGGTCGACCAGCGGCGACGGAATTTTTGATCCTGATGCAACTTCTACCTATACGCCAACTTATACCCCTGGCGCTACTGATATCAGCAATGGTTTTGCAACCATTACGCTTACTGCAAACTGTGCCGATCCGGTAACCCCTACATTGTCAGATTACATGACCCTGACAATTGAGCCTTCGCCTGAAGACCCGCCTGTTTCCGGCACTTTGGCGAAAACTCCTGATGTTACAACTGTTTGCGAAGGCGCCAATGTTTCTGCTGCGCTTACTCCCGGCAGTGGAGGCAATGGAACAGACGAAACTGAAATGAGGACCCACGATGGCACAGACTGGTCGGCATGGGCAACTTATATATCAGAAACAAATATTTCGACAACAGGAAAAACCGGAGTTGAAATCCGAACGCGACGGATGGCAGATTTCCACACTGACGCAGAGTACAACACTGTTAGCTGGGTTGTTGAAAAGACGCCAGTGGCAGGATCGCTTGCCAAAACGCCCGATTTGATGAATGTTTGCGAAGGAGCCGATGTTTCCGCAGCATTTACTGCCGGAACTGGCGGCAACGGAACTGATGTACTGGAATCCAGAACCCAGACCACCGCATCAGGCTGGTCAGAATGGGCAAAATATACGACTGCCACAAATATTTCGACCACAGGAAAAAGTGCAGTTGAGATCCATACAAACAGGCTTGCTGTCTATTGTTCAGCCTCTTCCTATGTTACTGTAAGCTGGATTGTTGAAAAGACACCGGTTTCAGGCACACTTGCCAAAACGCCCGATGTAACCACCGTTTGTCAGGCAACAAATGTTTCCGCAGCGCTTACCGCCGGATCAGGCGGAAACGGAACCGATGTTCTCGAATACAGAACCAAAACCGGGGCTACCTGGTCTTCATGGTCAAGCTATATTTCGGGGAACGCCATTTCAACTTCAGGCTTATCTGGTGTGGAAATTCAATCATGGCGCCCAGCCGATTACTGTCAGGATGCGGCAACGGTTACTGTTAGCTGGATTGTTGACCCCACCACCGTAGGCGGCTCTGTCGCCGGCGGCGGTATAGTTTGTTACGGTGTCAACAGTTCGTTGCTGACTTTGTCGGGTGAGGTTGGAGTCGTGCTGAAATGGCAGTATTTATCCAACGGTCCAGTCGGCAGCGCCAATCCTGTGACTACAACTAACACCAACCCGGAAAGCGACCGTCCCTCAAACAGTTTACTAAACGGTTCAACCTGGATTGATATCCCTGGATCAACAAACACAACTTACACCGCAACCAACCTTACAACGAATACACTTTACAGGGCGGTTGTAAAAAGTGGTGAGTGTTTGGTCGAAAATTCAGCTTCAGCGGAGATTATAATGTTCACCGATTACCACATCAGCGGATATGCCCAATACGACAACAACCCAAAAACTCCGCTCGACGGATTGAAAATTTCCCTGAAAAAGAGTGGAAATCTTATTGGAACCTGCAATACCGGAGCAAATGGCTTTTATCAGTTTACCGGGCTTACTAACGGAACTTACAGCATGGAAATCGCGTCGGCTTACCCAGGCGGTCAGTGGCAAACCTGGAACGGAGTGAACAATACCGACTATCTCCTTGTTTATCGTCATGCGACAAATTTTACGTATCTACCCGAAAATCCTCCCGTTGTTAGGATTGCCGCCGATGTAAAATCGCCGCAAACTCCTCCCGTTATTACCACCGCTGACGCCGACGCCATCCGCCTCGCCGCCAAAAATGGCTGGGGTCATCCGACACCATACTTTGAAATACCCAAATGGGTTTTTTCTGGGTTGGATGCATCAACAGCACTAACAGATATTCCGTTGAATTGCGCCGATGTTACCCGTGATATTCGCGGTTTGTGCGCCGGCGATGTGAACGGTTCTTATTTACCGCCAACCGGGAATAAAACGGCGGTAGAGACGCGAGGCATCGCGTCTCTACGGTTGGAAAACCGCGGTATGTTACCAATCACGCCGGAAATTACATTCCCGGTTCGGGTTATGGAGACGCAAGGCATTGCGTCTCTACAAATTGGCGCCATCACGTTGATGTTGGATTTTGATCCGTCGTTGATTGAAATTTCGGGCGTTACAATGCCGGAAAATGGAGGCGTGGAACCGTGGTTTGAAACACGCGACGGGGTTTTGAATATCGGTTGGGTATCGTTGGATCCGATAAATGTTCCGGAAAACGGAACGGTTTTGTTGATCCATGCACGGGCAAATGTAGAGACGGGTTTAAAACCCGTCTACGGTGAGACGGGTTTAAAACCCGTCTCTACCGGATTGTCCATCCGTTTCACATTAAACCCCAACCCATTATCCGAATTGGCGGATGGCGATGGAAATGTTATTGGTAACGCGATACTAACTATCGCGGATGCCGGTAATGCATCCTCCGTTGCGCATAACAATATGGTTACGATCTATCCGAATCCGACATCCGATATACTCAATATTGAATATCTGATGGAACAAGAAGGCACATTCAACGCTGAGCTGATGAATATGACGGGTGTTGTGGTTGAGAGGATGAGTGTGGTTGACAGCAAAGCCGGGTTGAACAAAGCGACGATGAACCTTCGTGATTTACCGGTTGGAGCGTATATGCTGAAGGTGACGCTTGGCGATCAGACAGAAGTGAGAAAGATAGTTGTTAACAGGTAGGAACCGATTAAACACTGACAGGTCTTGTCAGACGCTGTCAGGTTTAGCGTAGCAGTCAGACCTGTCAGTGTCTGGAAGACCTGACAGTGTCTGGAAGACCTGACAGAGTCTGGAAGACCTGACAGAGTCTGGAAGACCTGACAGTGTCTGGAAGACCTGACAGAGTCTGGAAGACCTGACAGTGTCTGGAAGACCTGACAGAGTCTGGAAGACCTGACAGTGTCTGAAGTGTCTGAAACCATTGAACAATCGAATAATAGAAAATTAAAACAACCGAAATTTGAATTTTTAGCCTGGCAGGGTTTAGCAAACCTGCCAGGCTTTTTGCTTTTAAGAGGTTTTTCTCCGCTGCAAAAGGGTTAAATAAAGAGATTCTGATTGCAAATTTCAAGTCTCAAATTATTGGACTTAAATTCCAGGTTTGAGTCAGGGAGACGAGTTAAATCCGGCTACGGGATAAATCTCAGCAGTGTCGAAGGCTGACGAAGCTGCAACCCCTTCTTCGATGATCCGTTTGGCTTCGTTCACCCGGTAGCGGTTGATCAGTCTTTGCTACTGCGGATGTCCAGTTCCTGTTTTTCAATCGTCAGGTTTTTTTCCTTCACCCCGTATTCTACCATCATCCGATTCAACTGGCTGGCTTGGTTGTCGTTCATCATCTGCTCTTTGCGCCTGACAAAGGATTCATGCCACGAGGCAGCTCGGGTTGGTTCATTATTTGAGTCATCTTCTACGCTTTGGCTAAAATGATCTGGGCAGTGTCATATCGCTTCAAAGCCAGCAGACAGCCGCCCAGGTTATAATAGGAGGAGTTGTGGAAGTAGTATATACAGGCACATCAATCCGTGCGCATTAAAAACTCCCTTAGATTGCAGTGAATGACGCCCTGGTGATTTCCGGTAGCATATTCGTCAAGTGTTACCACATACTTGGGATGGTTGTCGGGAATTTGAAGCAAATTGCCAAATTCACGCGCAAAGGTTTTCTCGTCTGAAACATTTATTGCAACTTGAATATACATCTTAATATCTCCCTTTGAAGCAATAAAGTCAATTTCCTTGTCTCCAAGTTTCCCGACATAAACCTGAAAGTTGTTATCTATTAAATGCCTGTAAACCAAGTTTTCTATGTACTTGTTTACATCCCTGGGATCGTATGGTTTCAGCGTATGCCTTAACCCGATATCTTCAAAATAATACTTGTCGTTGATTTCGAACAATTTTTTACCTGTTATATCATATCTCGCTACTTTGTGTATCAGATATGAAGATTCTAAAAAATAGAGGTAATCAACAATTGTTCTGGTGGAAATGGCAATGTTCTGCGATTTTAAATAATCACCGATACGGTTGGCTGTAACCAGGCTGCCCGTGTTGTCGGCAATAAATGTCATCAAATTATTCAGAAAACTGTAATTGCGGATGTTAAACCGTTGCACCACATCCCTGAATAAAATAGTATTCAGCACATTGCGAAGATATTCCTGTCGTACCTGATCATTGTCGTCCAAATGAATCAGGAATGGCATTCCACCCTGGGTAATGTATTTTAAGAGCGAAGCAGAATTATCTTCCCGCTGATGAAATTGCAGAAATTCGGGATAAGAGAGGCTGTGTACCGCGATCTCAATGTACCTTCCCGCCAGCAAGGTGGCAAGTTCACCCGAAAGCAGTGTGGCATTACTGCCGGTACAATATATGTCGAACCCTCCATCAGCAAGCATGCCGCGCAAGGCCTTTTCAAAATGGGCGATCTCCTGCACTTCGTCAATAAATACAAAACATTTTACGCTCTCCCGTTTTTTTAATTTAACCCAATTCCACAAGTCGGTGTCATTGGTTATTTCATCAAAACCGGGATCCTCTTTATTAAGGTAGATCAGATCACAATCGGGGAATTGTTTCCTGATATAATCAATGGTTTGAAGCATCACAAAACTCTTCCCCGAACGACGCTGTCCGGTAAAAACCTTTATCAGAGGTTTATCAATAAATGGCAGGACCTTGTTCAAATATACAGGTCTTGGCAAAAAATCAGGAATTTCCATATTTCATCAGGATAAACAAAAAGCAAAATTATAAAATTACATGTAACATGATACACATAATTCACAATAGCGTTTTCCAACAATGTGTTCTGGATCCCTCAAAATGTGAAAACCACAAAGTCGAAAAAGGACTTCACAAAGGCGCACAATTCCAGTGATCATCAATCAACACAAAGCAACTGTGAATAGTTGGTACAACAAAAATGGCTATGAATTTTTCCAATTGTGATCACTCAACAAATAGAGCTTCCATTCAATACGTTCCCGATCTCTGGTAAAAATATCTTTTTTGAAACTGGATTTTCGATTTTGATATAATCGCGATCAAAAAGTCGTCAAAATGTCTTTTTTGAAATTAGAAATGTGGTTTTTGGAATAAACCGGGGCCGGTTGCGGGCGTACTTTCGCTAAAATTTTTTCAATCCACCGTCATTTGTTAGAAAACAAAAGCAACTACACATGAAAAAATTTCTTTACCTCTGCCTCACTTTCGCCCTGGCTTCAGGGGTTTTTGTGCAAAACACGAATGCACAGGCTCCTGCCATTACCTCTTTCACCCCGGCCACAGGCCCGTTGGGAACGCTGGTAACCATTACCGGAACCAACCTGGGCAATCCAACGTCATTCACCATTGGCGGCGTTACGGTCATGGTGATCTCCAATACCTCTGTGGCCCTGAGCGCCGATGGAACTACCGCTTTAAACTTTACCGCTCCCGCGAGATCGCCTACAAGGTACTAATGTCAAAATAGATCAAGGAAAGTGAACTCAGGAATAAAAACCATGAAACGGAACAGCTTGACGCCGGAATTCAGGATGACATTGAATCTTCACCTGATGAATCCTCATTAATAAAACATCAGCTTGTCACCTACTATAAAACGGATAAACCTTACCACAATCCAGGTTTAAAGATTGAGCCTACTCCGAAAAGTAGTTAGAAAAATCAAAATTCGGCTAAAGCCCGGAATATCAGCAACTTGAATTACCACTACCTTAAGGTAGTGGTAATTGATAAACAGATAGTTACTGGACTTTAGTCCAAATTGTTTCCTTTTCGGAGTAGGCTCAACCAAACAACCTACTACCGGCAGAAACAAACTTCGGCTAACGGTTGCGGAACGCTAATAACAAACGTTGTGACTATTACTGTTGACCCAACCACCGGCGGCGGCACGGTTACCGGCGGCGGCACAGTTTGTTACGGCGTCAGCACTTCGCTGCTGACTCTTATAAACCAGGTGGGAATCGTTCTGAAATGGCAGTATTTATCCAACGGACCAACAAGTAGCGCCAGTATTGAAACATCAAACACAACCAACCCTGAAAGCGACCGGCTTTCAAACAGTTTCCCCAGCGGCGCAACCTGGATTGATATTCCAGGTAGTACAAACACAACCTTCACGGCAACCAACCTTACTGCCAACACACTTTTCAGAGCGGTTGTACAAAGTGGAGTATGTTTGATTGAAAACTCAGAAGCGACCTTGATAACAATGTTTACCGATTACCACATCAGCGGATATGCCAAATACGACAACAACCCCAAAACCCCGCTTGACGGTTTGAAAATCACCCTGAAGCAAAATGGAATCGCAATCAGGACGCCTTACACAACAGGCGCAACCGGTATTTATGAATTCACCGGACTGATAAACGGAACATACAGTCTTGATATAGCCTCGGCAGACCCAAGCGGACAGTGGCAAACCTGGAACGGCGTAAACAACACCGACTATCTGCTGGTTCAACGCCATGCTACAAATGTTTCCTATCTGCCCGTAAACCCTCCTGTTGTAAGGATTACCGCTGATGTAAAGTCGCCGCAAACGCCTCCTGATATTACAACCGCTGACGCGGACGCCATTCGGATGGCTGCCAAATATGGCTGGGGAAATCCCACGCCATATTTTGAAATTCCCAAATGGGTATTTTCGGGGTTGGACGCATCAACAGCACTAACAGATATTCCGTTGAATTGCGCGGATGTTACCCGCGATATTCGCGGATTGTGCGCCGGCGATGTGAATGGTTCGTATTTGCCGCCGAACGGGAATAAAACGGCGGTAGAGACGCAATGCGCGGTAGAGACGCGATGCGCGGTAGAGACGCGATGCATCGCGTCTCTACGGTTGGAAAACCGCGGTATG
>JAPLDO010000020.1 GCA_026391715.1 Bacteroidota bacterium | reverse complement strand
GGGTGTTTGAAGTTTAGTATAAAGTAGATAGTAGATAGTAGATAGTAGATAGAAGATAGAAGATAGTGGGTTGCTAATGATTGAAAAATGGGTACGCCATCAAAAAGTTTTCGGGATTTAATAGTTTGGCAGAAAGCGCATCAATTTGTGTTGCATACGTATGAGTTTACGAAAAAATTTCCCAAGGAGGAAACCTATTGTCTTACTTCACAGTTCCGCAGGGCTGCCATTTCAGTGGCGGCAAACATCGCCGAAGGGTTTAAAAAGAAGGGCAGGGCAGACAAACTCAGATTCTATAATATTTCACAGGGTTCACTTTCTGAATGTCAATATTATTGCATCCTCGCTAAAGACTTAAACTATGGAGATTCACAAGAATTAATAAATAAATCATCTGAAATAGAAAAACTTCTTGAATCCTACTCCCGCTCCATCCAAAACTCCCAATAATTCTACTCTCTACTCTCTACTCTCTACTCTCTACTCTCTACTCTCTACTCTCTACTTTCTACTATCTACTATCTACTCTCTACTCTCTACTCTCTACTCTCTACTCTCTACTTTCTACTAATTCCCAACCCAATGAACATCAAAGTAGTCATCTTCGAAGACAACTCCAATCTCCGACACGGTCTTGCAATGTTAATCAACGGTAGCGATGGTTTTGAATGTGCCGGAGCTTTTGGAAATTGCGACAACATGATAAAAAATATTACTGATACAAAACCCGACGTCGTATTGATGGATATTGAAATGCCCGGCATGAACGGCATAGACGCCGTAAAGATGCTGCGGCTGCAATTTCCCGGAATAAAAGTACTCATGGAAACTGTTTTTGAAGATGATGAAAAAGTGTTTCACTCAATCTGTAATGGAGCACAAGGATACATTCTGAAAAACACTCCACCTTCGCAAATCCTTGAAGCTATTCGCGAAATTCACGAAGACGGCGCGCCTATGACGCCGAGCATTGCCAGCAAAGTACTATCCATGCTCAAGTCCGGAACATCCTTTATCAAAGATGAATCGCACAATCTCACCAACCGGGAAAGGGAGGTTTTAAAGTGCCTCGTTGAGGGAATGAGCTATAAGACAGTGGCAGACAAATGCTTCGTCAGCCTCGATACGGTTAGCAGCCACGTGAAGAACATCTACAAAAAACTCCAGGTTAATTCCAAATCTGCGGCGGTTGCAAAAGCGATAAAGGGAAAGATTGTCTGACGCCGGTTCAAGCCGGATGGTTTGTCAGGAAGTTGTTATTTTGTAATCAGCGCCTTATCTATCCATACATTCGTTCCAGACTTAACCTGAATCAGGTAAAAACCGGGAGGAAATTTTGCCACATCAATCTGGTAAACCTGCCGGGAAGGACTCGTTTTTGAATACAATGTTTTTCCCAGATTAGACAAAAGAGATATTTCAATTTCCTTGGCGCTTCTAACTGGAATTTCAACAAAGATCACATCTTTTGCCGGGTTTGGGTAGATTTTCAACCGCTGTGAATTTTTCTTTTCCCGGTCATTAATGCCATAAAACGGACTGCCGCCGGGAACGCTGTTTGTGTTGAATGCCTTGCGGATCGTGTCAACCACAGCATTGAGCTTGTTTAATGAACTGGTTGAATCGAGAGGGTTGTAATTGCGAGCCCAGGCAAAGGCGATATCTATTTCCTGCACATCGCCGGGTTTAAAAGTAAAAGGACCGGTTGAGGCAGTCCCGCGCCTGTCCTGTGGATTGTTTTTGGCTGTTTTCTCTGTCCACTCTTTTGGTCCGAAGGGAGGCGAGCCATTGATCCCCCAATCGCAGGTATCGGTTAATCCAGGGAACATAAAGTCACATTCAGGACCATATCCTCCGGCTGCAATATGTCCATTACCGCCGTAAATCATCTTTGTATTATCCTTCCAGACGCCCTGCATGATTTGGTAATATTCCGGGGCGTAAAGCGGGTCGGTCATATAAGAAGGAACCCCGGCGTTACTATTATTGTGATAAACGAACCGGCGCATACCATACCGCTCGTTGTCGATAATTCCATCACCGAAATTAAACCCGTTGATTGCATCTGAACGTACCAGGAATGGCGCCTGATTCACTTCGCCGGGACCGTAATTCATGTTAATAATGGCGCCATTCAGATAAACGATGTCACAACTTCCTTTGAAGGACGGGCCGTTTAAGGTTGATCCCCGGAAGGAGGGATTGTCATATCCATCCTGGTCCATAGTCGGTCCTCCCAGGATTACCACAGCCTGCGCAGGTGGATTAGCGCCATAAGCGTAAGACTGACCTGTGCCGTCAACCGGAGTTCCATTGTAGCCATAATACATTCCGCGTTCCGGGTCGCAGCCAACATAGTCATCGTTGGCATACCCCAAATCAATATCTGTAAATACGCCAAACCAGGTTCCCGTGTAGGTGTTCTGCGAACGGTTAATTACCTTGCAATGAAGGAATGTGGTGTTTTTAAACGCAGTATCATTGGGGCGGTCAAAAGCGTAAGCCATGCCATGGATTTCCACCTTCAGTTTCTCTCCGGTTGATTCGTAATGAAAATCGCGATCATCGTTGTAAATGAAAAACAGCGCCTGGTCACCGCGGATTTCAGGGTAATCGCCATCGTATGGCTCGTACAAACCGTTTGCATTGCGGTCGGAAAAAGGGGCAAGTAAGGCAGCCTGTCCCAGAGCTGTATTACCGTGAGCAGGCCAGGTTAGTATATTTTTAATCGGTTCATATCCTGGTTCCCAATAGTGATTCCGGTGGTATTCGATCTCGGAGCGGTTGATTTTCCAGACGTAATTCCAAAGAGTATCCTGGTAGATGTTATATCCGGCAGAATCGCTCACCGGTCCTGCCCAGTAATCCTGCCTTGTCCATGCAGCGCCGCCGGTGGCGCCCTGGCGATACCGCTCGCCGGCAAAATGGAGGAGATTGCTGGCATCTATTCCCCCAATCCATAGAGAGTTATCAAAAATCGAAGTCTTTCCGCTGCCTTTTGGAACTTCGTATTCGGCGTTTTCATAAAAAAAATGAAGTCCCGACGAGTTGAACCGCGCACTGACGTTGTTAATATCGAGATAGGCGAAACTCTGGTCATGATAAATGAAAATGACGCTTGCTGTATCAGAAAGTACTCCCTGGGTAAAGTCCTTGATCCTATATTTCCTGATAAGAGGACCAGAATATCCCCAGTGGTTCAGCAGAAAAGTTACATTGCCGCCGGGACTGATTGTACTGGTCACATTACCGACTCCACCGGAAACAAACACGATTCCCACGGAATCTCCGGCAGGGATAGTGTCGTTTGCAAGGATATTGACAGTAACAGGGATGCCGGGAGTAATATTTACTGTGTCGTTGACCGGCACAGGAACAGCGCGTTGAGCGCGTACTGCAAATCCCTGAAACAAACAGAGTAACAGAGAAACCAATGCTAAAAGGATCACTTGGGTTTTCATATTGTCGGTTTTAGTACGAATAATAATTAATCAGGATATATTATAAAAGTTGAAAAATTTTTCATAAAGATACAACAAAACTAATCATAAGCGTATACAGGTTGAGGGAGAGTATTAAACTTTTTCAAAACCCGCTTGCCTGTTTGTTTAGGAGGATTATCAGTGACAGCCTCATTATTTTAAAGAAGGAAAAATGCCCGGAAAAAAGCGGCATTGAGTATGCAATAGTTTTATTTCTATAGCGACTTTAGAAGAGTAATTATATCACACAAGAACTTTTTTCGACATTGTAAGGAAGAGATTTTTTCTTTTCTAAACATTATTAAAAATATTATACTAAATTTGCCATGATAAATCAAGAAAGGTCATTGCAAAAATATATTTTTATTTTTTTTCAACCGGGAATGAGTTTTATTTAGTATATTGCAGCCTTAAATGAAAAAGAAGATTTGTGGATTGAACTTAAATACTGAGCCTGTTAGGGCGTTAAAAACAAGTACAATCTGCGCAAAATCAATTTGTTGAATATAACAATTTAAAAAGAAAGTAATTAAAATCAGGTAGTTTTAACAACATTAAATTATTCAATTATGAAAAAGTTGGTACTGTTTTTCGTGTCCTTATTTCTGGTCTTCAGCGGTTATGCTATTACCCGCTATGTCCCATCAGGGGGGAGTCCTGCGTATTCTTCAATCCAGGCTGCTATCAATGCTTCCAGTCCAGGCGACCTGATCCTTGTTAAAGCCGGGAACTACATTCAGTCGCTCACTGTGAACATCGCTAACCTCACAATCCAAGGGGCTGGTCCTACCAAAACTTTTATAAAGACGTTACTTAACGTCCCGGCGATTACCTTGTCAGCCGATGGTTTTATTCTTAAAAACCTGGCAATCACCAATAACACTTATATGAAAAATGGAATCAAAGTTATTCCACCAGCCTCAATCGGACTTACTGTGGACGGGGTGTATTTTACCAACATGGACCATTTTGGTTTGGATATTGGGTATGGCATCGAAATTACCACTTCAATGGCGAATGTAGTTGTGCAAAATTGCGAGTTTACCGCACTTTTGGCAGCAACTCGGGCAATCGCCATCTATGGCGGAGGTGAAACTCAAACCAACTGGCTGGTGAAAAATAATACCAAATTCTCAAATGTATATGCGGGGATTTACCTCAATGGTTCTGTCTCCGGACTGACAGTTCAGGGCAACACATTTGGTCCTTGGGATCTTGCCGACTGTAAAGAAGCCGCCTCTGGTCTCTATATCGGCGATGGAAATGCCAATTTTGATATAAACAATGTTACCGTCACTGGCAATACCTTTACTTCTTATGCCCGCGGGGTTTACTTCCTGAATAATTCGGCAAACCGTACCATTGGGAACACTTTAATTTCAGGCAATACTTTTACCAATTCTATATGGAGTAGCGGTATCCGAATAATAGCAGGAACACAGTTATTCGAAACTTATGCGCCTTCTAAACTCGAAGGACCTGTTACCGTAAGCGACAACATATTTACGCAAAGCGCAACAATTGTGAATGGTAGCGGTGTTTCGATGATTGACCTGCGTACAGTAACAGGAGGCGAATCTAATACGAGCCTTGTTTCTGTCACAGGAAATTCAATTACCTTCAGCGGCACGTTCAATGTACCTATCTGGGGTGTCTTGCTACGCGGTCCAATCACCCATGCTGATATTCTTGGGAATACTTTTAGCGGTACTACTTCAGGAACAGGAGGACTCAACATGCCACCTACCACTGCTGTATGCGTTCAGACCGATTATCTCGATTATGGTCCAATGGCGTCAAATGCAGTCTTTAACATAAAGAATAATTCCATCTCCGGTTTTATTTATGGCATAACCGCTTTCAATATGCTTACAAAAGTTTACGGAGGGATCCCGTTTGGCGCAGCCATTGATGTTACCAGCAACACAATCTCAAACAATAGCTTTGGGATTTATTCTGGACTCGGTAAACGGATCAACGCTGTGAATAACTGGTGGGGAACCAATACGGGTCCTTATCATTCCACCAACATGACCGGCACTGGCAACCCGGTAACCGATTTTGTGGATTTTCTTCCATTTTATATGGCTGTTCCTAATACAACTGCGACGGGTACCGTTAACAGCGCCGAAACTGTTTGCTACAATGCAGCAGAAGTGATTACCGTTGCAGGATTGCCCAACATCTTCCTCGTTAAAACAGGAGGTAGCGCAACTTTGATCGCAGGACAGAAGATCAGTTTCTTACCTGGAACTACTGTTCAACCAGGTGGATACATGCGTGGATACATTGCCCCTAACGGACCATTCTGCTCACCTTCATCGGTGGCTACTTCACCAACCGGAATAGAGGAATTGGTGTTTAGCTCAAACGAAGATGTTCAATTCAAGGCATATCCAAATCCTACTGATGGTAACTTTACCCTCGTACAAAGGGGTGATAAATTTTTTGAAAATGTAACGATGACGCTATACAGTATGCGTGGCGAAAGAATCATTACAAGAGAACTTTCAGGTCAGAAGAGTTTTTCGTTTTCTGTCAGCGGTTATCCGGCAGGATTCTATTTCATAAAACTGGTTGCTAATGACCATGTAGAGTCAATCAAACTGATCAAGACAAATTAACTGGTTTCCGAAAAAACCGAAGTCGGAAAACAAAGATAGTACCGATCACAGCGGGAATTCCCAGGTTGATCATCCACAGAAAAACAGAAGCAGCAAGAACCCCGGCATTGAAAAAATCAGTGCCGGGGTTTGTTTTTGAGAGCCAGAAACCGAAAAAATACAGGGAAACCGAACCACGTAAACCAAGCTCAGTGAGAGCAATGGTGGGAATTGCCGTCATGATGAAATATATCAGAGCAATTAAAACAATTGCATCGAAATAAGAGATGGGAATGCCGAAAAAACGTATCAGAATGAAAAACTGGGAAGAAAAAATTAAATATCGGGTGAGACTTAACGTTAGAACCGTTGCCAGTTCGCGGTTGTGGTAAAAGGCAAATACTCTGAAAAATTTCCGAATCCGCTTCAATCCGTTTCGCAGAATTTTTTCTTTGATTGTAGCGAGGAAAGAAAGATTAAAAAAGAGTGACAGCAAAAGGGTATGGAGTAACACGATAAGAATGAAAAGCGCGTAGTAAAGGTACGCATGGCTAAAAATCATTATGGGAATATACTGTGGAATAAAAATCAGAATGGCGATTGTCCCGAGCAATACAGTTACCAGCAACTGAGCCATGCTGCCAACAATAGTAATTAAAATCCCTTCGATGCGGCTTGCATTTTTCAGAAAAAAAACCCTTCCGATGTATTCACCTACCCGGTTTGGAGTAAATGTACTGATACTCACACCGGTAAATACAGCCTGAACAGCGTAGGAAAAACTAATAATTTCAATTCTTGCTATAAGGTATTTCCATTTTACGGCTTCAATAAACCAGTTACAAAACATAAGTCCAATTACAATGCTGATTGTTACCTCGTATCCCGGTTTTAATGCCACTGACTTCAGGAGCGCCCACAACTCCGGTTGATCATTTTTCAGAAAGACTTGATTATAGATAAAAAAACAGGTTGCCGCAAAGATTGCAAGCTGCAATAGCAGGTTCTGGATTTTGCTTATTTTTAATAGATTTTTCATCGTAAATATTATGGCTTCTGAACGAATTATTCTTGGTATTGATCCGGGCACCAACATCATGGGCTACGGAATTATCTGCATTGAAGGCAATAACCTCCGTTTAGTCGCTTTGGGGTTGTTAAAATTAAACAAATACGAAGATCACATGGTACGCCTGAAGATAATTTTTGAACGGATGATATCATTGATTGAGCAATATAATCCCGACGAACTTTCGATTGAGGCGCCTTTTTTTGGGAAAAATGTACAGTCCATGCTCAAACTGGGTAGGGCGCAGGGAGTTGCTATTGCCGCTGCCCTTTCTCGCGCAATTCCAATTTTCGAGTACTCTCCACGCAAGATTAAGCAATCTATCACTGGAAAAGGAGCAGCCTCGAAAGAACAGGTTGCAGCAATGCTTTTTCGTTTGCTCAATATCACCGAAATGCCGGAAGCCCTTGATGCCACTGATGCCGTAGCCGCTGCTGTTTGCCATTACTTTCAGAAAGGTATTACTACACCGGGAAAAAAATATTCAGGATGGAAAAGCTTTCTTGCCAATAATCCCGACAGAATCTCCTGAGAGCATATTCTCCATAATTATTTCATTGGAGAGGAAACAGGTAAATGAGCTTACATAAGTTTCTGATAAACCATCCACCATCGGTCGGGGATATCGTTATCACTCGCGGTTTGATAATCCTTATATGAGCATGGAATCAGATAATGGCGTTCGTATTTAGCCCGTTGTTCAACTGGTAAAGGTATTTCCATCCACCACCGGTCGGTTTTCTTACTTTTGTAGAAAACTATTTCCTCCTTGTGATCATGGATGCTCACTCTGTATTTCACATAATTTTCTTCGCCGGTTAACGGAAAATCTTGTGCCCTGTTATAAAACCCGTCAATGAAATACCAAATCATCTGGGCAACGAGGTGAGCTGTTTGCCCCGACTGATCAAATTTGGGATTCATTTCATAAAACCCTATAGATGTGAGTTTATCGCTCATTCCTGCATAACGGGTGATCTGACAAGCCTCTTCTCCATAAAAACCATGTGGCGAAGCATTTCCGTTACCTGGCGCGTCGGAATGTCGTATTGCTGAAATGTCAAAACTGATCATATCTGCATTGCGAACCATCGGCTCTACCTCGGACAGGTTTTCGCGGACAATGCCAAGTCGGTAAGCGTCGAAAAATAGGTTCTGCATTAGTTTAAGCGCATCCTGATCAATAAAATAGGTTTGATATCCAATGTTGGTATAATTGAAAAGAAAATTTGGCTGATGAAGGATTATACTGCTCAGGTAAGACCTCGAATTGAGTTCCTGCTCGGAACTTCCAAGGTCGAACATGGGATCAATAGCTACAATGTTTATAATTTGCCCGAGACTATGATAAGCTTGATAATTGGCAAAAGTCATATCCTGGCCTCCGCCGATGATTACAGGCAACACGCTGTTGGCGATCAAACCTGCAACTACAGAGCTGAGTGCAAAGCAGGTATCTTTGTGGGTAAAACCCGTTTTAATATTACCGAGATCAACTATTTTTACCGAATAAGGACCCTGCATAAGTTGATAGAGAAATTTTCGGATTGCATCTGGCGCATGACCACATCCCTCGTTGTCAAATGCTTTGCGGTCGTCCTTTACTCCAACGATAGCGATGTCAAATGATGCCAGATTAGGAAATCGGTTAGCTTCAGTATAGATGAAGATCACATTGCCAAGTTGTGACTGGACTACCGATTCAGTGGGAAAAGGAAATTCCTGTGGGTTGATGGGATCTAAAAAATCAACAATTTCCATGTGAGATTATTTTTTCTTCTTCGATTTTGATTTTGTTGGTTGTGTTTCCGACACAATCGCCTTGCAATCGGACTGAGTGAGTGTTTTCGGATCTTTTCCCCTTGGAATTTTATAGTTTTCCTTATTGCAGGAGATGTAAGCGCCATAGCGTCCATTTAAAACCTGAATTACTGTGTCGCCAAACTTGAATTCATTCAGGACCTTCTGGCTGTCGAGAAGGCGTTTTGACTGGATGATGTCGATCGCTCTATCAAGTTCAACAGTCAATGGATCATCCGTTTTCGGCAGCGAAAAAAACTGTGATTGATTCTTTATATAGGGACCGAAGCGACCGCTTGCAACCACTACTTCACTATTCTCAAATTCACCCAATGAGCGGGGAAGCCTGAATAATTCAAGCGCCTCTGCAAGTGTAATGGTTTCGATGCTCTGCCCTTTCTTTAGTCCGGCGAACCTGGGTTTGGTTTCATCTTCGGCATTCCCAACCTGAACCATAGGTCCATAGCGACCGATCTTTACATACACAGGCGCCCCGCTACCCGGATCTTTACCGATCAGTTTTTCCCCGCTAACCTTTTTGGATGTTTCAAGGGCGCCTTCGATCTGCTTATGAAATGGATCATAAAATGTTTTGATCATCTGGTTCCAAACCAGTTTGCCCTCGGCAATTTCATCGAATTCCTCTTCTACGGTCGCCGTAAAGTTATAATCCATAATATTCATGAAATACTGTACCAGAAAACTGTTCACGAGTGTCCCGATATCAGTGGGAAAGAGTTTTCCTTTTTCAAACCCCACACTTTCGGATTTTACTGCTTCGCTGATCTTCCCGTTTCTCAAGACAGCCAAGGTGAAATTGCGTGAAAATCCTGGTCTATCCTCTTTTACAACATATTCCCGTTTCTGAATGGTGGAAATAATGGGGGCGTATGTTGACGGTCGTCCGATGCCCAGTTCTTCGAGTTTTTTTACCAGCATGGCTTCAGTAAACCGAAAAGGCTGCTGAGTAAACTTTTCCTGTGCAGTCATTTCTGCCAATTCCAGCTTTTCACCCGGTGAAACATGCGGCAACATAGAATCCTCACCTTGCTGTTCATCCTCATCGGAAGACTCCATATAAACTTTCAGGAAACCGTCGAATCGGATGACCTCTCCTTTGGCAATAAATTTTTCCACGGTGTTAGAAACTGCGATGGTTACAGTAGTTTTTTCAAGTTCGGCATCTGCCATCTGAGAGGCAATGGTGCGTTTCCATATTAGTTCGTAAAGGCGTTTGCGCGATCGGTCGCCTTCGATGGTCTTGTTGCTCAGGTATGTTGGTCGGATGGCTTCGTGAGCTTCCTGGGCTCCTTTCGACCGGGTGGTGTAGTTGCGGGTTTTAACATATTCGGGCCCAAACGAAGCGGTTATTTCTGTGCGCGACATTGCGAGAGCCATTTCCGAGAGGTTCACAGAGTCGGTACGCATATATGTAATCATCCCCGATTCATAGAGCTCCTGTGCGACACGCATAGTGTTAGAAACAGAAAAACCCAGTTTACGCGAAGCTTCCTGTTGCAGGGTGGAAGTTGTGAAAGGTGGGGACGGGGTTTTCTTTGCTGGACGAGTATCAACATCTTCAACACAATAACTGGACTTGATACATTTTTCGAGAAAAGCAACGGCTTCTGATTTTTCCGTGAATCGTTTATTCAGTTCGGCTTTCACCATACTCATTTTGGTCCCGGTTTTTACCAGAAAATCGCCAACGATCCGGAAAGACGATGTACTCAAAAAGTTTTTTATGTCTTCTTCACGTTCTACGATCAGGCGAACCGCCACTGACTGAACCCGGCCGGCGGATAACGATGGTTTGATTTTTTTCCATAGAAGCGGTGACAATTCAAAACCAACGAGCCGGTCAAGCACCCGGCGCGCCTGTTGAGCGTTAACCAGATTTTTATCAATGCTGCGTGGATTTTCAATGGCTTGAATAATCGCATGTTTGGTGATCTCGTGAAATGCAATGCGCTTGGTTTTAGACTCTTCAAGCCCCAGCGCTTCGATGAGATGCCAGGAAATGGCTTCTCCTTCGCGGTCTTCGTCAGATGCAAGCCACACACATTCTGCTTCAAGCGATAATTTTTTTAATTCGGCAACAACCTTCTTCTTTTCCGGCGAAATGATGTACCTTGGGATGAAACCATGCTCTATATCTACCCCAAGATCTTTTTTTGAAAGATCGGAAATATGTCCCATACAAGACTTTACCGTAAAATCCTTTCCCAGGAAACCCCCAATAGTTTTGGCTTTGGCGGGAGACTCAACAATAACTAAATTTTTTGTCATTAATATACCATTATTATATACAATCCAAAATCCGGTGCAAAAGTAGTACAATTAACTTAATCCTTACCTTTGCATCGCTTTTTTGTGATTAATCGGCCAAATACCCAAAAGGTAATATTTCAACGTGAAAGAAAATAGCAAAATTTTTATAGAAACCTATGGCTGTCAAATGAATAAATCTGACAGTGAGATTGTTGCCTCGGTTTTAACCAATGGAGGATACACTGTTACTACCGAGATCGGCAAAGCCGGAATAATCCTTGTCAACACCTGCTCAATCAGGGAACATGCCGAGGAGCGCATTCGGAAAAGGTTGCAGTATTTTAAATCTTTACGAAAAAACAGTCCAGGTTTGATTATTGGTTTGCTGGGCTGCATGGCAGAACGGACGAAGGTCGCTCTAATGGAGGAGGAACGGCTGCTCGACCTGATTGCCGGTCCAGATGCATATCGGAACCTGCCGCAATTACTGCGTCAGGCCAGACAGGGGAAACGAGTATTCAACACCATATTATCAGCAGACGAGACTTATGCTGACATTACACCTGTGCGACTCGACAGCAATGGCGTAACTGCCTTCATTTCCATCATGCGGGGATGCGAAAACTACTGTTCATACTGTGTTGTACCCTCCACCCGGGGCGTGGAACGTAGCCGCAATGCAGAAACGATCGTGAAGGAAACCCGCGACCTTATTGAAAATGGATATCGCGAGGTTACGCTACTTGGACAGAATGTGAACTCTTATCATTGGCAAACTGGCGATCAAAATGTGTCGTTTTCTCATCTTCTCGAAATGGTGGCTCTTATTAATCCATTGATGCGTATCCGTTTTGCAACTTCCCACCCAAAGGATCTCTCTGATGAATTATTACGTACAATTGCCCGGTATGGTAATCTTTGCAAGGCCATTCACCTGCCTGTGCAGTCGGGAAGCAATAGTGTGCTGGACATGATGAACCGTAAATATACCCGAAAGGATTATATGGACAGGATTATCGCCATACGCCACATTTTACCGGATTGCGCCATTTCAACTGATATAATTGCCGGATTCTGTAATGAAACGGAGGACGATCACCGCGACACGCTTTCGCTGATGGAATGGGTTGGCTATTCAGCAGCATTTATGTTTAAATACTCTGAACGGCAGCAAACCCTTGCAGCAGATACACTTTTGGATAATATTCCCGATGAAGTCAAAGACCGACGGCTTAAGGAGATCATTGACCTGCAGCAGAAGCTTTCATTGAAAAGTAACAGCGAAGATATCGGAAGCGTCTTTGAGATTCTGGTCGAAGGTATATCGAGACGGTCAAAGAACCATTATTTTGGACGAAATTCACAGAACAAGGTAACTGTATTTCCCAACACTGGAACACGATTGGGTGATTATGTGCAGGTTAGAATTATCAACGCTACTTCTGCCACGCTTATTGGCGAACCAGTATGATTATTAAGAAATGGATTTTATATTTATTAATGATTCTAATTGTTTGAAGGTTTCTTATATTTGCGCTGTTTTGAAAGTGAATATTCATGTAACAGATTTATTGCATGGCAATTGGCATCTGGCGTAATTTCAGGCTGGTCATTATTGATTCGATGATCTTTTTTATCGGATTTTTTTTTGCAATTTTCATCCACAGATCAACGAGTATTTCCGACCTGTTCAGCATCTACTCCGTTGTACAGTTTGTCCTTTGGCTTTCTGTTTCAGCCCTATTTATGAAATATTCCTCATCACACCGCTCTGGAATCACCCGAATGGCTTGGATACTTATCCTTTGCAACTCAATTATCTTGGCGTTGGGGACTTATGGCATCAAAATGATCATTCCCGATCGACATCCTGCAAACCGTTTTTTCTTATATGCAGTGTTTTTCATCACTCTTCTTGAATTTCTTTTTTACAGTTTTTTCCAAAGTTATCTTGCATTGCGAAAAACCAGCCTTTGGGAAACCGATGAGGGCGTAATTGCCGCAAATGATGCAGGCTGGCCTGTTTCAGATATTTATACAAAACCTGCCGAAGAGGATGTTCCTACCATTAATTCAGGACATGTAATCACTTCGGAAATGAGATCCCTGATTATCCAGGAGATCGGAGAATCAGCCTACAAAAGGTTGGCCGTTTATCTTGAATTTTATATCAACCCGTTGCTTGTAGTTTCAACCACGACCACTTTTAACATACAGTCGCAACCTCAGGCATCCTATGGCACAATTGTCAATTTTGCTCACATTAACGGGATTCGCTATCTCAATAAATTTTTTGAAACAGTAAATGCCAAATTACTGGTTAAAGGATTGTTCCTTGGGAGAGCAGAAGTTTATTCAACCCGAAAGCGCCGTATTTTACGCTATTATCCTTTTGGTATAAATTATCTTGTTTATTCATTTGACTATTTGCTGAACAGGGTTTTTCCTAAGTTACCCTTTACAAAACAAATTTATTTCTTTATTACAAAAGGCCGCGAGCGTGTATTGTCAAGGACAGAAACACTCGGGCGGTTGTATTCTTGCGGTTATGAAATAGTTGAAGAAATTGAAATTGACGATATTCTTTATTTCGTCGGCAGGAAGATTCGCAAACCGTATTTTGATAACAATCCCACATATGGTGTACTCATCAAACTTAACAGGGTTGGCAAAGACGGCAGGATCATTGGCATCTATAAACTCAGGACTATGCATCCCTATTCGGAATATCTTCAGCCATATATATATACAATGAACAAGTTGAGGGAAGGCGGGAAGATTCGAGATGATTTCAGAGTTACAACCATCGGTGGTTTGGCAAGAAGATTCTGGATTGACGAATTTCCGATGATAATCAATCTGGTTAAAGGCGAGGTAAAACTAGTGGGGGTGAGACCACTCAGCAAACATTTTTTTGAACTATATACGCCTGAATTGCGCGAAAAGAGAATTAAATACCGGCCAGGACTAATACCTCCTTATTATGCTGATATGCCGAAAACACTCGATGAGGTTATGGACTCTGAGATGAGATACCTCGAAGCTTATGAGAAAAATCCCATCAGAACTGATTTTTATTACTTTCGCAAGGCATTATACCAAATTATAGTTAAGCAGGCAAGAAGTCACTGAGATGGAAAAAACCGAAGGATTTTACATTGCGATGCTGTTTATGCTTTCAACCATGTTTTGTTTTGGCGATACAATTCCTGATGTGAAGTCTATTGAGATTGCCCTTGTGAAAAAGGGATATGAAAATATCACGATTTTCACCCGGTCTGATACACTTTTTGTTGGCGCTGAGAATAGGTTATACCGCTGGTATCCGAAGGCTTATGCTGAAATGATCGAGATTGTCATGCCATTTACCGTCAGAAAAACCACGGTTTGCCTGATTATCCTCTGCCGGGGCATTCCCATGGTGATGCTCACCCTACCAGAGCTGGCTTGGGAGGATGGCATTAACGGAATACTTAACAGGGAGGCATTTTCATCCTTTTTGCAAACCTCACTGGGAATCAGCAGCGGGCAGCGAAAAGAATTCCGACAAACTGGCGCCAATTCCTATTTCAATAAGATTGATCTGGTAGTTTATCCGCAGGTTAAAATTCAACTTGGAAACTGGGACGACCCCTTCAAATCGCAGTTCAACCTGGCTCCGGCCTTTGAAATCTCCTTCCTGCGTGGGATGAACATGATGGCACAGGTGATCATTCCTTTGCAGAATGACCTGGAACCTAATGGCAGCAGTATCCGCCCGGGATTGATAACGATCAGCCAGACCATGCGGTTCCCGCAAAACTTTTTTGGAGTGGTGTCAGTGGGTTATTTTACGCGAAATCGTTATGGCATCAACGCTGAGGTTAGAAAGTTCTTTCTGAATGGCAAAATAAATCTTGGTTTAATTGGCGGGTTAACCGGATATGCCGAACTCATTGACAAGCAATGGACCTATTCCAGCGTCAATCTTTTCACATGGTTCGCCGATGCCGCTTACCGTTGGGTACGCTATGATTTGACTCTTAAGGCCGGGTACGGAAATTTCCTGAATGGAGCCGCAGGGTGGCGTGTTGATGCTTACCGGCAGTTTAATGAAGTAACTGTCGGTTTTTTCGCTCTCGAAACCGATGGCTTTCTAAATGGCGGGTTTTTCTTTAGTATTCCTCTGCCACCCCGAAGGTATTCAACAAAACATGCCATAAGAATCCGTCCCGAAAGTTATTTTTCATGGGAGTACCGTGCAAGAGGGATGTCGGAAGCTGGACGGAGCTATTCAACCGGAAACAGTCTTTCCGATCTTTTTCATAATATAAATCCTGATTATCTTAAACAAAATGTTATCAATAGTTTATATTTGCACTTTCAAAATATTGAAAAAAAATAATAAAAAAGTGTACAATTGACTGACTTTTATTATATCTTTACACATTAATTCAGATAAATCAATAAAATAAATACTTTTTCTATGAAAACAAAATTATTTCCCTATGCGCTGATTATTGCAATGATCGCGTTTTCAGCTATTTTCGTAATTCAGGGCTGTAAGAAATCAGTTGGCCCGTTTGATCCCTCAACTACAACCTATATGTATACGTTAAGAGGGCAGGTGGTTGATGCAAGAACCAACGTTGGTATTCCGGAGGCATCGGTTAAGGTATTTGATAAAGTTATTGTTACAGATGTGAATGGGTATTTTACATTTAAAGTCAGCTATGCAACCAGCTTTCCGTTTATGATCTATGCTGAAAAGCAGAATTATGTACTGGGAAATTCGCTGATTTCAGGACCAGCTCAGGTTAGAGCAGTTGGGCTTACTATGCAGAATGCTCCAATTAGTATTAATGAAGCCGGCGGTACTCTCACAGCGAACTCAACCGAGAGCGTTTCGGGAAAGCCTTTTGAAATGGTATTTCCGGCAGGATCGCTGGCGAAATCATTAGCGTTATCGGTTACTCCATTAGATGACTTTTATTTCATGTATGATCAGGTTACTTCAAAAGCCAGTGGAGGTTTGATAGACTTGGCTACGGTTTCCGTAGCGCCTCATGGCGAGTCATTTCTGAAACCGGTTTCTTTGTATTGTCCGCTTCCTTTCTCAAATGATAAGGATACCCGGTTCCCGTTATTACGATATGAATCATCCTCCAATACATGGATTAATACAGGAAAAACTTTGGTGGTTGATGAGTCAAGGACTGGTGGACGTGTTGAGATCACACAAGGAGGTATTTACTCAATCGCCTGTGAAGGAACATTTACGGAAGAAATAGCTTCCCAATCGTTTTTATCGCTATACACTTGTCAGGGAGACTCCCCACTGATCTGGCAGGCGCTCATTGATTATCCCCAGGGCGCGCCATCTGGCATTTCTGAAACGTGGCTGAAGAATGCTGTTTCACATAATACGGTTATCGGAGGTCATGTTAGCTTTCTTAAGAAAACTTCAACCTCTATCGTTTGCGACGCATACCAACCTGGCTCCTCAAATCCAATTCCATCTGATGAAATTCAAATTTTGGGATCGCCATTTCCTTGCCCATCAGGTACAAGCCCACTTTTTTTGAATAATGGCGTAACCATTAATAACAGGATTATCAACAGTGTACTATCCTTTAATTGTTATACCAATGGAGTAAAAGTAATTAATGAAGTTCCATCCAATGAAATCATTGATGTTCCTATTCAGGTTTATCTATATCAATGCCCTCATGATCAGGGAGGTGGAAAATAAGCATGAATCAATTATTGCGCTATTGCCTGATACTTGGTTTAATTGTTTTCTTTTCCAGTAAACAAACCGTTTCATCTCAGGAGTCTGCTCAATCTAATAAAACAGGTTTTAGTTTCCGGTCGGCTGGAGTTTCAGCCGGCTGGTATAAACCAGCGATGGAGTACTGGAATTCTACATATTTTACCGACCATTATTGGGAGAATAAATTTAATGGAGCATTTTCGTATTCTATTTTTTTTGAATTGAACCTCATTAATAATCTGCGCTTAAAGACTTCCGGAACCTATTGGAATGAAAAAGTAAAATCAGGGGAAATTCCTGTAAGTGAAGTTATGGGTTCTGAACAATTAACAACTTCATTGACATTCATTTCCATAGATGTTATTTACAGATTGGGCTTTCTTGCATTTGAAAAATTTAGTCCATATATCGGACTTGGGGGGAGTTTTGTGCTTGTTAAAAATAAATTAATCCGCTCGCCTGAAGGATTAGTGGAGAAGGAATTAACCAACCAGGGACAGGATGTTACGGGAACTGCAACGGCTGGTATCGAACGAAAATTCGGAAAACATTTTGCTGCTTCAATTGACTTCAGATATGTGTTCGGCAATTACACTCAAGAGATGACGGATGGTAATAATATTGTTAGCAGTCATCCGGTATCACTTTCCGGTCCTCAAATTGGGATCAATCTTTACTACGTTTTGAAATAACTAATGTGTTTTTTACACCCTTTAAAGTTATTGGTTTTCGTAGCCAGCATAATTTGGTGCTTACCTTTACCAATTAATGGACAGTCATCTTCCGGAATTCCTGGTTATATTCGTATTCCTACAGCTACACTGAATCGTGATGGTACATTTTATATAGGAACAAGTTTTCTACCTAAACAACACCTCGAATATACGTTCTTTCAGTATGATGTTGCTACTGCTTTCGTCAGCCTTACTTTTTTACCCTTCGTTGAAGTAGATTTCAGATTTACAAGGCAACTAAATCTTCCATCCTATAGTAATCACGTTTCTGATCGCATGCCGAGCATTCGGGTGAGGCTTTTCAAGGAACGTAAATGGATGCCATCAATCGTTGTAGGTGTGCATGATTTTCTTACATCCATTGAAAGTGGCGATGCACGACATTTTCAGTCGTCATATCTTGTGATTACCAAAGGTTTATTTATACCTCCCGCTGAACTTACGGTTGAAGCAACGATGGGTTTTGGAGCCGACTGGCTGGTTTCACGGAATTATGAACTAACTGGTTTTTTTGGGGGAATATGTTTGAACTGGAAAAAAGTTAAATGGATTAATTTAATGGCGGATTATGATAGCGAGGTAATCAGCCTCGGGTTAGAGGCGATTTGTTTTAGTCACCTTTTTATCAAAGGAGGAATTGTAAACTTTGATTCATTTACTGGTTGTATTAGTTATTACATTTTTCTAAAAAAGTAATTTTGAATAACGTAACGATTTGATTTTTATTCGTCAAATCGGGAGTTAGAGATATTGTGGGGATTGAATTTTTATATACAGGAATATCATTATTTTTGCTGTGCCTGTATGGCATTATTATCGCTGTATTTACTGTTGGTTTATGTCTAACTGAGAAAAATGCAGCCATAGCGCAATCTCGATATTTTCCTATTTCACCATTCCGCTATTTTACTATTTCGATTATCATTCCAGTCCGCAATGAACAAGCTCATGTTGTTCGCATTCTGGAGGAAATGAAAAATCAGGATTACCCGGTTGACCTAATGGAAGTAATAGTAAGTGATGATAGTTCGGATGATGATACTATGGTGTTAACGTCACGCTATTATTGTGAACATCCTAGTTTTCCACTTGTCATGGTTAATTCTGATGGTTTGAATATTTCAAAATCGGGAAAAAAGCAAACAATTATCCGTGCTATTGTTCGCGCGAAGGGTGAGATTGTGATATGCACGGATGCTGATACATGGCATTCAACAAGCTGGGTCAAAACCATGGTTAACGGTTTTAAGCAAAAAGAAATTAAAATGGTGTTAGGTCCTGTAGTTTTTAGATCTGGAAATAATTTGCTGCAAAAGGTACAGGCGATAGAATTTCTGGGGATTACTGGCGCTACTTGTGGCTCAGCAACGATTGGATATCCAGTTATGTGTAATGGCGCTAACCTGGGATACAGGAGATGCGCATTTGTTGAGGTTGGCGGATATTCCAGTAATCTTAACTACGCATCTGGAGACGATCAGTTTTTAATGAGTTCGGTAAGGAAGCGATTTGGCAAAGGGTCAATAATTTTTTTATATGATTCTCTTGCAATTGTTCAAACAGAAGCAGAAAGGACACTAATTGGATTTCTACACCAACGGTTTCGGTGGGTATCAAAAAGTCCAGGTTATCGCGATCGGGGAGTTATTATTGTGGGCGCTGTTACCTGGCTTACTATTTCAATTCTTTTTTGCGGAATGGTTTTAGGCATTTTTTTTCGTTTTATTCTTTTAATTGCCGTTATTTTGTGGTTTGTGAAAATGGGGCTAGACTACCCCATTATTCGGATTATGCTTAGGTTTTCAGAGAAACGTGAAAAACCGGGATATTACATTATTTCTCAGCTTTTTCAACTGATTTATGTGCCGGTGGTTTCCCTAATCGGATTATTTTTCCCTTATCGTTGGAAGGGTAGGAGAGGTTAGAAACGGTTTCCCAATTTCTTGAAAATAATTTCGGCGAAAAGAAGGTCAGAGGGATAAGTGATTTTAATATTGGTTTTTTCTCCGTCGACGAGATGGATTATTTCTCCAATATTCTCAATCACAGTTGCATCGTCTGTGAATGAATCCTCAAAGTCTACTTTATATGCTTGTTTCAGAATCTCTTCATGAAATATCTGAGGGGTTTGAACTATACAGAAACATTTGCGGTTGACGTAATGGTTTCCAGTTTCATCAGTTATTCTTAACGATTCAGCGACAGGCACCATTGGAACCGCATTTCCGCAGAGGCTGGCCGAGGTAAAGGAACGCGAGATGAGTGTAGGTGTAACCAGAGGCCGGGCGCCGTCGTGAATTGCAACAAGTTGATCGTTTCCGATCACTTCAAGAGCATTTTTCACAGAATTAAATCGAGTTTCACCGCCTTTTACTACGAAGTGTTGCTGTGTAAATTGGTGCTTTATGCATAAATCGCGCCAGGTTTCGATATGTTCTGAAGGAAGTGCAAGCACAATCGTAATGTTAGGAAAAGCCTCTACAAAAGCATTAATCCCGTGCATCAAAATAGGTTTATGCGCCAGCCGAAGAAATTGTTTTGGTAGTCGGGAATCCATTCGGGTTCCAGTTCCGCCTGCCACGATAATGACCGACTTTTTCAAAAAAACGCAATTAGAGAATGAGCATAGGATTGCCGTATGTAAAGAAGTTGTATTTTTTGTCGACTGCTTCCTGATACGCTTTCATCAACAGGTCATACCCTGCAAATGCAGCAACCATCATCATCATGGGCGATTGCGGTAAATGAAAGTTAGTAACCATTGCATTTGCTATACTGAAATCGTATGGTGGGAAGATGAATTTGTTAGTCCAGCCGCGGAAAGGTTTCAGGTTTCCAGCAACAGTTACGGATGATTCAATGGCCTTCATGGAGGTAGTTCCCACAGCCACGACACGACCTTTATTTGCCATAGAACGATTTACAATCTCGGTGGTTTCGGGTTCAATGATCATTTCTTCTGAATCCATTTTATGTTTGGTGAGATCTTCAACATCTATGGTTCGGAAGTTTCCAAGTCCCAGATGGAGGGTGATTTCGGCAAATGAAACACCCTGAAGTTCGAGTCTTTTCATAATTTCGCGGCTGAAATGAAGTCCGGCGGTGGGGGCGGCAACAGCGCCTTCATGTTTGGCGAAAATAGTCTGGTAACGCTCTTCATCCTCTGGTGTAGCCGAACGATTATGAATTTTCGGGATTGGGGTTTCGCCGAGCCGCTGTATGGTTTTTTTAAATTCGTCATAAGGTCCGTCGAAAAGAAAACGGATAGTGCGTCCTCTTGAGGTGGTGTTATCAATGACTTCGGCAACCAGCGAATCATCGTCGCCGAAATAGAGTTTATTGCCAATCCTTATCTTTCTTGCGGGATCAACCAATACATCCCAAAGGCGGGATTCACTGTTGAGTTCGCGGAGTAGGAAAACCTCGATTTTGGCGCCTGTCTTCTCTTTTTCGCCGAAAAGGCGCGCTGGAAATACCTTGGTGTTGTTGATGATAAAAACATCGCCATCGCCAAAATGGTTGAGAATATCTTTGAAGTGACCGTGTTCAATGGTTTGTTTTTTACGGTCAACGATCATCATGGCTACATCGTCGCGGTTAACTGGCGGTTGGTTGGCGATCAGTTCTGTGGGGAGATAAAAACGAAACTGGGATAATTTCATGGGTTTCTGCCTGTTAGAAAAAGGCGGGCAAAGGTAATCATTTTTCAGGCAAAAGTCAAGTTGTTTTTTATAAGATTTGAGTCAAACAGGTCTGTGATTTGTTCGCCCTCAGAAATTTTTAGGTGATAACCATGTATTCCAACCTGCCTGGCGCCTTCCACATGCACGAGTGTATCGTCAATGAAAATGGTTTCGGCGGGGTTAATATTGCTTTTTTCAATCACAAATTCAAAGATTTCTCTTGCCGGTTTTTTTAGCCCGATATTGAAAGAGAAGTAAGCTTTTTCAAAGAGGGCATCGAAATCCCGGTATCGGTATTCTTGTTGAAAATTCTCAAGAAATTTAAAATAATGGATTTCATTGGAATTGCTTAGCAGAAAGATTCGGTAGTGGGTACGAACCTGTTCGAGCAACCGGATTCTTGATGCCGGAATATCGAGCAGCAATGCGTTCCACGCATTGTCGATCTGACTGTCGGTAACCGGATTTGAAATAAAATGTTTCAATTCAGTTCTAAATTGCTCAGTAGTGATGACACCTGTTTCGATTTTTTCAAAAAGTCCGGATGAAGCAGAAATGGATTTCTTTGTGTCGAATGTTTTTAATCCGAGAGAGATAAATGCCTGCTGAGTTAGTTTCACATCAATGTTGCAGATCACGCCGCCGAAGTCGAAAATAAGATTTCGGAATTTGGAATTCGGATTTGAGAATTCTGAATTTGGTATTCGGAGTTTGGATTTAGAAGGTTGCATAATTGAAAAGCTGTTATTACTTTATTGAGTTTGCAAAAATCGTAAAAAATATCTATTTTTGTAGTCCTCAATTCGAATATCGTAATTAGAGAGGGCCCATAGCTCAGACGGTTAGAGCAGCTGACTCATAATCAGCTGGCCACAGGTTCAAGTCCTGTTGGGCCCACCGGAAAATCAGCCACTAACATTGATATAATGTATGTGGCTTTTTCTTTTTAAATACTTTTTACATACAGATCCGGGATTCTGTTAGTTTGGCATGCATTGGAAACTTATATTTGAGACTATATTTATAAAGGTTTTATCTCAAATTGCCTGCAATTGCAGCAATCGAAGAAAAACATGTATCATATATATCCAAATGCAATTTGACAATTATTATGAACACAAATTTTTGTTTTTGCCTGGCTTGCGGCTAAGCTATAAGATCCATAAGAGTAAAGGTAAAAATCATTAATACCATCGCCATTAATATCTATTTCAAATTCAGCAGGAGGATGAAATGGAGGTTGATGATCCCAAGGGCCATACATGGTTGTATCCGGATTTACATCATGAAAATAATTACTGGCATTATACTGACCAGCAATGAAAAACTGACCTAATGCACTCATTGTATTCAGGGTTACAACAAATACTATGAGAAATAAAGTAAAATTCTTCATCTTTTCAATGTTTTAAGAATAAACGCTTCTTAACAATGCCCCCAACGATGCCATAAACATAAAATCGAAATCCAGGTCAAGAGTCAGGACACTAATAGAACTAATCTATCATGAACTTGAACACCTTTTGTTCTCCGGCGCTTCGTAAAATAAGGGTATAAAATCCTGCCGGAACAGGCCTGATGTCAATGGCTGTGATGCTGTTGCCCTGAACAGTAATATTGCTTTTGGTGTATATTTTTGTCCCGAGACTGTTAAACACATCGAGGCTGAATGTTTTCTCTGATCCACTGACAATGGAAATGTTGAAACACCCGTTATTGGGAACCGGATAGATATCCATCTTCAAAGGATCATTTTCGCTGACGCCCACGCCAGCATCTGTTTTAAACGTAAAATCCGCACCTGTTGCCGGGCCTGCGGCATTGGTCCCTTTCACACGGTAGTGGTAGGTTGTGCTTGATGACAAACCGGTAAGATTTGCCATAACTGCCGTGACAATTGTACCTGTAACGACTGACGGGGTGGCATCAATTGTATTCCCGTACGCCGTGGTCAGACCCCAGTCAAACGAAACATTGGTGCTTAAATTATTTGCGTTGACAGCGCCGTTCAAAGTTGCCCCCGACGAGGAGATTGTAGTTGCTGGTAAAGTAATTACCAAAGGCGGCTGGGCAGTTTGCCCGCTAATGGCGATCATCAGGGAATCAACTACCGTGGGGTCCTGTACAGCCGTGGCCTTTGCATAAGCTGTGCCGTTTGAAACCGCAGTAACAAGTCCTGCCGCACTGATGGTGGCCATGCCCGTTCCCGGGATTATATTCCATGTAACCGCCTGGTTGGCAGTAGAAGGGAAGACGGTTGCAACCATTTGTAACGTTCCCCCACTGGAGGTAATTGTTGCAGGAACACCCCCCTCTGTAGCGACAGTCAGTCCGATTAAACCACCAACCGAAACACCTTGGGCATAACCCATGTAGCCGGGACCCCGGTCTTCTGTCCAGGTACAGGCAAACTTGTTCGGCCCGTCAGGGGTAAAACAGTACCGCATTTTGGGAGTCGAACCTCCTGCCGTGGTGGAACTGACTTCAATCCTGTTACCCGGCCAGACGAAATTACCGCTGCCATCCAGTCTTGTGGCAAAAATCTTTTCCGTGGAATTATAACTCAAAAACATCGGGTTATCTGAAACAACTTCCAGATTTCCACAGCGCTGATCCTTATTGCCACTGATTGGATAAACAACTTTAGCCTGATCGGAAAACTGCCGTACCCCGGTGGTTTTCAGAAATTTCTGAACGTAAACGCCGTAGATTGTCTGGTTTGGATTGCTAAAATTGCAAACAGACCAAACATAATTTGCCCCGGGCGTCATATTAATACTCGTTTCTCCCTGGTAATTGTCAGTAGAGGCAACGGATGTATTGAAATTTGACCCGTTCATTCCCCAGGGAATCGTTCCGTTCGGATTAACCCGCTGCAGGAAAGAATTAAACCGCATCCCGGTTGATGAATAGTAACCATAATAGGTAGTATCGCCTTCAGCAATAATTGAATAATAGCGGTATGCCGCAGTTGTCTGGTTGCCGATCTGCAAAGGCGGATACAACGCAGTACCTGAATTATTAAACATCTGTGCATATAAGGTTGTATACATGTTTCCCACCTGATAGACCATGGTGAATTTCCCTGCAAGATTTGCAATAAGCTGACCACGGGTGGTAGTAGATGTACCTACCAGAACGACCAACGGGTTTGACCATGCCAGTGAACCGCTTGACGTGATTTTTTGAATGTTCAGTGTGTTCCCTGAATCTCCATTCCAGGCAACAACTACCTCGCCATTGCTAAGCGCTGTAGGATAAGGGGCAAGCCCCCCGCCCAGAACCACGCCATTTGTTCCCCATAAATGCACTCCTGCCTGGGAAATCTTATAGACAACGGACTTCATGCTTCCTGTCCGCTCATCTTGGTATCCGATGATAAAATTATTATCCGGATCAACGCAAACATTAAATACATAAGTGGCAGAACCTGAAGGTTTGTTGTCAACAAGCATGCCGTCGGGTCCGAGCAATTTGTATCCGTTGGCATCAATTAACTGAGCCCTCATGTCATAATTGCCAGCGTTCTGATGATAAAAAGCGATCCAGGTTTTGCCATCGGATGTTGGCGCTGCCTGGATGTCGGCCGTTGGAAGCCCGGATATCGTAATGTTTACAGACGTATTGGTATTCCATTGGGCGTAAATAGTAACTGGCGCGAGGGTAAAAAATCCCAGCATAGCTGCCAGAAAAACACCGAAACCGAAAATTGAACTGATAGATTTAATATGGCATGTTTTCATAACGATAATTGTTAGTAATGATTTTGTAGAAAATTATCAGGATACAGCAAAAGTAATAAACATTCAAAGCTAACGAATTTATTACCAGGTTAAAAATATTTCTTGTCATTTTCCGACAATTAGCCAAAAATCCCCATCCGAACAGATAAGGATTCCGGAATTACTGCCCCATATACTCTTCCAGCCGTTTCCTGAAACCAGATTTTTCATCCGTTAAAAAGATACCGACCTTTCAGGGCTGCAGTTTGACATAATTTGCCGCTGTTTTGGGCTTCACCCACGATTGAAGTTTCGCCACTTCTTCATCGCTGATTGCTGACCAAATCCTTCTATGGTAAGATTGTCAATCAAATGAAAATTTCATGACTATTTAATTTTGACACACAGGAGTACGATTATTTGACGTAAATTCGGGACTTTATTGTAAAAAAGCGCCGAAGTTGTAAATTTAACTTTCCTGGTGTTTACGGCTTTTTAAAACCAATGCACATGAACAAAAAACCAAATAAAAACAGATGAATTGCGGAGAATGAGCGTGTTACTTTTAGATAGAAAATATGGCTTAAAAGTAAAAATCACATAGTATTCATATTAAAGCGCCAAAATGAAAAAATTAAACCCTATTAATGGAACCGCAGTCATTTTTCTGCTGATTACTACTCTCCTGATTTTATCGGGGTGTGCTAATAATGAGGTTGTTACCCAATGTCTCAAAGGACAAACTTATGGATTCTGGGGAGGGCTGTGGCATGGAATCATTGCCCCTATCGACCTGATCGCGATACTCTGGAGGGATGATGTCTCGGTTTTTGCCCCGAATAATAACGGAATATGGTATGCTTTCGGATTTATACTCGGGAGTGGAGGCTGGGGGTTTCTTGGTGGACATGGAGCTTCGAAATCTTATAAGAAGAGGTAATCTTGTAAATGGATGGGACTGGGTTGCTTTGATGAAAATATACTGGTATCATGACAAAGGAAAAATACATCAAACAATTAATGCATATCCACTGGGCGGGGATAACTGAATAATGTCTTTGAAAATCGATTTTTTTTTGTTAAACTTGCACTATTAAACATTATTTCCTTCAATAATCCTCCCCATGAAAAAGGTAATAATTCTATCCGCAGTATTCATTTTTATCCTGATTCAAACTTTCCCACAGTCGGCATTTTTCACCTCCGATTCACCCCGGTGTTTCAACGACACCGTGCATTTTACACCCGGATTCCCGGGGGGAACGATTTTGCAGGAAAAATGGGATTTTGGAGACGGTAATGTCATTACCTATGACCCTCCGACAACATTCCCGGTTTTTACAACCCATTTATATGCCAATTATGGAACTTATACAGTAAACCGGACTGTGAAATTCAGTGCAATAATTTTAAATTATAGTATTCTTGTTCAGGTGATTCCACGTCCGGTTGCCAATTTTTCCTATGCATTTGTTACCTGTGCGGGTCAATCTGTTCAGTTTACTGATCTTTCAATTACAAATTACGGATACATACAATCGTGGTACTGGAACTTTGGCGATCCCACATCGGGAATAAACAATACCTCAACGCTGTCAAATCCGTCACACACCTTTTCGGCAGCCGGTAACTACAATGTGTCGTTAACAGTTACAGGAAATACCGGCTGCGCAAATACAATTATAAAAGCAATTACCATCAGCATTTTACCTGTTGCAAATTTTGCTTATTCCGGTACATGTGAAGGCGATTTAACACAGTTTACCGACCTCTCGATTGCCAATGCTGCCGCCATCGTCAGTTATAACTGGAATTTCGGCGACGGTGGAACAAGTTCCCTCTCTTCACCGATGCATATCTATGCCACCTATGGTGTATTCAATGTAACCCTCACGGTGGTCAATTCCAATGGCTGCACGCACAGTGTTACAAAACCTGTAATGGTCAACGCTAAACCAGTCGCATTTTTCTCCTTTCCCTCGACAAACTGCATGGGCTTACCGGTACAATTTAACGATCTCTCGTATATCCCTGCCGGTTTTTCCGGCTACATCGTTCAATGGGTTTGGGAGTTTGGCGATGGAACATCTCCATTAATGATCAACTTCCCGGGCAACCCGAATGTTACGCATACCTTTTGGGGATACGCTACTGCCCATGTTGTCAGGCTGACCGTGACCACATCAAACGGGTGTACTGCATTTGTTGAAAGAATCGTAAACAGTGTACCTGCCCCGGTTGCCAATTTCACCCAATCTGTGACCACCTGTGAACAGCAACCTGTACAGTTTTATGACCTTTCACAAACCAACGGGGGAGGTGTTATTATATCCTGGAACTGGGATTTCGGAGATCCGATGTCGGGAATCAACAATTCTTCAACCCTGCAAAACCCAGCCCATGCTTTCACAGATGCAGGAATTTTTACGGTCACATTGGTCGTGACAAACAACATCGGATGCCAGGATACGATGACCAAGGCTATTTCTGTGAATACCGGCCCCATCGCTAATTTCTCTTCCGACACAGTTCCCGTAGGATCGCTGACGACTTTCACCGACCTTTCAATCTCGCCTGGAAGTATTGTAATCTGGCGCTGGGATTTCGGGGATGGGCAGTCATCTTCGCTCAGCAATCCAACCCATTTATACGGGATGCCAGGAACCTACATGGCAAAATTGACAGTCACAAACACCATGGGATGTATTGGCGACATCATAAAACCGGTTGTTATATTAGATACGCTTAACGCCCCTCCCGCGACACGAAATGTAACCAATGTAATTGTTGCAAACAGCGAGACAAAATGTTATAATGCAAGTCAGGTTATAAACATCGCAGGAAACGGGACATTTTTCTTCGTCTTATCCGGCGGCAATGCTACTTTCATCGCTGGCCAGAAAATTTCCTTTCTGCCAAATTCAATAGTCCTGTCAGGTGGGAATATGTGGGGTTATATTGCCCCCAATGGACCATATTGCGTCACTCCTTCAATGCCTTCAACAACTTCAGCAGATGACCAGGTATCAATGGGCATTGAACAATCATCATTTAAAATTTATCCCAACCCAACTACAGGAGTCTTTGTTTTTGAGTTAAAGGGTAAAGATGCTAATAATTCCAGTACTGTGGAGTTTTATGGAACAATGGGGGAAAAGGTGATGACAGAAAACCTCAACGGGGAGTTGAAGCATGAGTTCAATTTAACCGGTTTGCCTATCGGCATTTATTTTATCCGAATAGTAAATGGCGACAAGGTTGAAACAGCAAAAATCATCAGGCAATAATTCATTCAATACAACCCGTACATAGTGTATGAAATTTGCGCGCCAATGTGTAAACAAAACAAGCTGCAAACAATTAGTTTACAGCTTGTTGTAAAGTTGAGTGGTGGAGAATACCGCATCCAAACCATATTACGAAAGTCCACTGGCAATACTTGTTAGAGGAAATGTTGCGGAACGACTTACTACCCGCGAGAATGCCATAGCCCAAACTTCACTGACCATCGGTATGTTTGACAGCCCGGTTCTGCAAAAGCTAACTGCTGACATGTTCCCCGACAATCCAAAAGCGCTTGTGAACAACTATTTTGAGATGACAAAACGACCTGAAATTGATATGGCGCTATGGACATTTGTTCAGGCAAGGGCGTATGCACGGTCTCGTCCGGGATTTACTGCCGTTGCGCCTTCCGACTTCGGAAGCCCGTTTTTATTTGCCTATTTTATGCCGCCGGGAGCCGGGCAGATTGCGCGCTACCTCGACTATTGGCTTAATCTCAAGAAAACGGAAGGTTTTTCGTCGGAGCAGGAAAAACAATGGATGGATGGAATCCAGCCGGGAGCTACCATTTATCGGTGGTGTTTCATTGGGTCAAAACCAATTGATTAAGGTTATTTAAAAAGTACTTATATTTGTACTTTATTGATTACTTAAAAATGTACTAGGACATGAGAGCAGCTAATTTCACGGAATTCAGGACAAAACTGAAGCAGTATTTAGATGATGTAGAGAAAAATAATGAAGCATTAATTATCAAAAGGGGCTCAGGCAACGGAACCGTTCTCATTTCATTAGATGAATATAATTCATTGCTCGAAACGGTGCATTTACTTAGTTCAAAGGCAAATGCGGATAGATTGTATGAGTCTATTCAACAGATGAAAAATGGTAAATCTTTTCAAAAAGAATTAATTGAAGAATGATGCGAATTATATTTTCACAGAATTCATGGGAGGATTATGTTTCATGGCAATCTGAGGACAAAAATATGCTCAGGAAAATCAATGGGCTAATAAAGGATATTCAACGAACTCCGTACAAAGGATTAGGCAAACCCGAACCACTTAAATATGATTTGGCTGGATTTTGGTCAAGACGAATTGAGAGAGAGCATAGATTGGTTTATCAAGTAATTGGCAGTGAAATATTGATTTATAGTTGCCGGTATCATTATGATAAATAAAAATGCAGGCTTATCAAATGATCATTTATCCCGAAGGTATGGCATTATTGCGATGAAATTTATGTGCCACCCCCGGAGATCCCCGTTGCGGTGGCGTTTTTTATCTCTCCGGTCACGGATGGAAAGGCTGAAACGGTAAAACTGATCAGGCAATAGGCGCTCAGGTCATCATATCTTTTCAGATCACAAACACCACTTCCAAACAGGAACCACCCTGATCGTTCCATTTCCTGTTTCAATTGCCTCTTCCTCATTCTTGGTCAGGATCAATCCCTCGGCGCTGTTGACCTCTTTCATGCAAGCCAACAAGGAATCAATCTCTCTTTTCCTTGTCTTTGGATTTTGCATTTCGTAGCAAACCTGAATCAACATTGGGTTCGCCGGGTTTATCAGAAAATCTGTTTCCCGGTTGTTGCCGGTCTTGTAGTACCAAACTTCAAAGCCTCGTCTTTTCAATTCAAGAAAAACTGTATTTTCGAGCAAACGACCCGAATCTGCTGATGTGCGAAAGGATACGGCATTTCGCAAACCATTGTCAATCACATAAATTTTCCGGCTTGAGGCATATTGGCGTTTCAACGAAAAGTCATATTTTGTCGGTTCAAAAATCAAGTATCCCTCAGTCAGTACGGAAAGGTACTCTTTAATGCTGGCGGAACTTTGAATGCCAAGTAAAGATGCCAGGGGAAGATAACCTGTTTCACCGGAAAAATTGGTAAAGAGATACTGCGCCAGATTTTTAAATGCCGCAACATTCCTGATCCCGAAACGAACGATCAGGGTTCATAAATTTTGCATTGTCAATGCAAATATTCGCAACAAATCATCATTGCTAATGTTGATAATTGGAATAATTGGATTTTCCCCGCCAAAGTATATAGTTTTGAATCCATTCGGACCATATAACAGTGACCAATCGACTTTTTCCATCGAAAAGTTGAACAAATTTCGTAATATGCACCCGGTTTGAATACCATGAAAATGTGGTTTAACAACTTAAAAATTGCACCATGAAAAAATTTACCTTTTTGATTTCGATGTTTCTGCTTATGAGCAGTTCATTGTTTGCCCAGGTTGGCATAAATGCCGACAACAGCGCGCCGGACAATTCGGCGATGCTCGATGTGAAATCAACGGAAAGAGGATTGCTGCCTCCCCGGATGACCCATGCCCAGATGGTTTCCATAGAGAACCCTGCCAACGGGCTGATCATCTATTGCACCGACTGCACAAACTCGGGCACCGGCGCATTGGCCATGTTCATCAATGGCGCCTGGTCTATATTCAACCCTTCCTGCCTGGTTCCGCTAATCCCGGTGGCTGGTATCCATGCTGCCACAACGAACCAGATAACCTGGAACTGGAATACTGTTCCCGATGCCACCGGCTACAAATGGAACACCGTGAACAATTACGCCAATGCAACAGACATGGGAACGGCAACCACCAACACCGAAACAGGGTTGACCTGCAACACAGCTTACACCCGTTTTGTATGGGCGTACAACGGGTGCGGTTTTTCCGCGCCGGTTACTTTGACACAATCCACAGTTGCCTGCTGGTCTTGCGGAATCTCAACCCTTACTATCAACCACGTGGCAGGCGCGACAGCCCCGGTTAACAAAACCACTACTTACGGCACTGTTACCGGTATTCCCGGCGAAGCGACAAAATGCTGGATTACCAGCAACCTCGGCTCCGACCACCAGGCAACCGCTGTAAGCGACGCCACTGAACCATCGGCAGGCTGGTATTGGCAATTTAACCGCAAGCAGGGATTTAAACATGATGGGACAAACCGAATACCCAATACAACCTGGATTGGCAGCATCAGCGAAAGCTCCGACTGGCTAACCGCCAACGACCCCTGCAACCTTGAACTTGGCGCTGCATGGCGAATTCCCACATACACCGAATGGTACAATGTTGACAACACCGGCGGCTGGACAAACTGGAACGGACCCTGGAACTCCGGGCTGAAGCTGCATGTTGCCGGGTATCTCTACTACAGCGATGGTTCGCTGTACGACAGAGGCTCAGACGGCGGCTACTGGAGTAGTACGCAGAACAGCTCGACCTACGGCTGGAACCTGAACTTCAACAGTGGCTACAGCAACATGTACAGCGACGACAAGGCGTACGGCTTTTCCCTGCGCTGTTTGAGAGACTAAGTGCGCCCAGACGCACACAAAACGACCGGGAACTAATACTTCCGGTTAATATAAATGAGCTTGCTGTAAACAAGATGGTGGGCTGCAAACAAATTGAATCAGAATGGAGAGAAACGAGTTGTTATAGATAAACAGAAG
>JAPLDO010000001.1 GCA_026391715.1 Bacteroidota bacterium | reverse complement strand
CCTGCCGGTAAGTTTGCATTCACTAACATGGTGATTGGATTTGATGGGGCAGGATTTCCGGATGCGCATGTTTCGGAGGATGACAGCGAACAGGTTACAACATCACCATTTACCGGCGAAAAGGAGAAAACCGGATTATTGGTTCCCTCATTGGTTCCGTTTACTTTCCATTGGTACACAGGCATTGCCCCGCCATTTATGGTGGTGGAAGTGAAAGTTATTGTTGATCCCAAACAGAAGGGATTGGAGGATGCTATGATCGTGACGCCAACCGGCAAAATGGGGATTACCGTCATCGCGGCTTCATTGGAAATTGCCGGGTTTCCAGAAGGACAGAAGACATTCGAATTCAAAGTGCAGGTAATTGTATCGCTATTGACTGGCATGTATGAATAATTCGGTGAATTTGTTCCGACAATCAATCCATTCACCTTCCATTGGTATTCGGGTGTAATTCCGCCATTGACAGGAACGGCGGTGAAGGTTACCTGCGTTCCGGCGCATACCGGGTTGGCTGAAGATGAAACTGCAACACTTATAGGCAGGATCGGATTTACGGCCATTGTGATGTAATTCGAGGTGGCGGGATTGTTGGATGTGCAAACGGTGTTTGATGATGTCAAAACACACTGAACAACATCACCATGGGCGGGGATATAGGTAAAAGCCGGAAAATTCAGCCCTGTGTCAACTGCATTGACTTTCCACTGATAAACAGGGCTGGCGCCGGGATTGACTGGCGAAGCTGTAAAAGTTACGGGAGCGCCGGCACAAATATTATTCATTGAAGCGGTGATTGCCACTCTAACCGAATCTCCCGGGTTTACGGTCACCTGATAATCGAAAGGATTTCCAGCACAACTGCCAATTTTCGGCGTAATATGATAGTTCACTGTACCAGCAGATGATTGGTGGTTGACCAGCGGTTGATCGATCACAAGCCCCGAATCAATGGAAAAACCCGTGATATCTCCCGATGTCAGCGTGGGAATCCATGTGTAAATGGTTGCGGCAGGCAGGGAAGTTAGTGTGATCCCCGTAAGCTCCCCGGAACAGATGGATTTGCTGGTTGGACTCGTTGTAGAAACCGGCGGAATTGTTGCCGAAAGTTGAATTGTATCTCTGCCAATGCACCCCAGATTGCTCGTAACGGTGACCATGTAAACCCCAGGAGGTATCGGTACGCGCATCGTTGTGCCGCACATACAGTTGAACGGTATAGGTTCCCGGCAATAAATAAGTGTGGCTGGGGTTTGCCGATGCCGAAATATTCTTTATCCCGGATGCAGGGTCGCCGAAGTTCCATTGGATGGTATCAGGAGTTGGCCATATATCTGCCGAAAAATTGAACAATTCATCCTGACAGATACCGGTATGGTGAATATAGGCTTTGTATTTCTGAAGGAATTGCGGAAGTCCATCCCAACCATATTTTCCATTGAGATTGAGCGCCAGGCTTTGAAAATTGCATCCGGTTCCCGGAACGTTGGGGTTGTTGATGGCGCTTAAAAAATCGGTAAAACAACATTTAACCCCATAAATTTTTCCATCCGGAGCCATTTGAAGTCCCCGCACACCCTGATTGTCGCCATACCCCAGAAATACCTGGCTCTGCATGAACTCCGCCGAATCGGTTTTGGTCGCATCGTATTGAAAAATGCCGGAGGCTGTCTGGTTTTCAGGTAAAATCTGGATCGGACCGCTGACATAAACCAATCTGGAGTCGGGTGAAAACTCAACATATTGAGGATAACAGGAGTCGGCGCCATGAACCGGTACAAACCTGAAAAGGGGTATAATTGCGCCGGTTTCAGAGTTAAATGAACAAAACTCAGCCGCATGGTTATATTGGAAGTTAGTTACTTCGGTAAAATATGTTGAAATCAGTTTCGACCCATCCTGTGATATTTTCATTTCGCCGGTATTTATTATGGTATTTACCTGAACCGTACCCGGACTGCTAACGCTCGTATTGCTTACGCCTGCTGAAGTCACAAGGCATGAAACAAAATCCTGACCAGGAACATTCCTTGTCACAATCCAAACATCTTTGTTGTTCTTATGACGTGTGCCATGAAGTCTATCCACAGCATTCTCTGCCCCGTTTACCGCAACGTTTTTCATCCCGGCAACAATATCGCCAAGACCGCCATTTAACCGCATATCAACAACAGAATACAACAGTCCTCCCTGAAAAGGAGCGCCGGAAAGTTGCTGTAAAGTAAAAATATAGTAAATGCTGTCGGCGCCCGGCTTCTTTGCTGAAAATATTGGTTGAGGATAATTTAGACCTGTAATTGCAAGAGTTCCATTAGACATGATCTGATGATTTCGGTTCCTGACCCGATACCCGTATGAATAAAACAACAGATTACCAAGTGAATCCGAAACGCTGATTGTAGCGTTGGAGCCAATTCCTTCCGGATTGTCCAATAGAGGGGTAGGCGGCGAAGTATTGAAATCAACTGCGGCTTGTTGTCCAAAGTACCATTTATTGAACTCCCCCTGGGAAAATCCAATGAAGGGCATCAACAAAATCAGTCCGGTGATGAATTTATTTCTCATCTCCGCTTTCCAGCAAAGGGCCATTAAATTGCTTGGCATTTAATTTCGTAACAACTTTTTTCCCGGTCGTTTGTTCCAGTTTTAAACGGGCAGCTTTTGCTACATTGCCACCCTTCCTGGCAACATCCTTATTCTCGGCGAAAGTTGCAGGTTCTTTATCCTTAGATATTTCGGTGGTAGACGCTTCGGCTAACATATTCAATACCAATTCCAGATTGGTCATGTGGTCCCGGAGATTTTCCTTTTTCAAATCTTTTAAAGACTTATACTGTTTCGTTGTGAGACCGCTCCACGCTTTCGTTATTTCATCAGTCAGGATGGCATATTCCTGCCCTTTTTTCACACCGCGAAATTCCCACTCATCAGTAAGCTCTTTGCGGATTTCGATACTTTTAAGCCGCTGGTTTATCCATTCTTTGCTGTACCCTTTCCGAAGATATGTTTCCATCAACCGTTCGATGCCAATTTCAGGATCTTCGATCTCGTCAATACGCTCTCGCCCAACTTTTGCCAACCACATTTTAAATGGTTCAGCTTTGGGTGACGGAATAGTTTGTATCAGGCGGAAAAGTTGTTCGGTATCAGCAACATCTGTCAACCT
>JAPLDO010000199.1 GCA_026391715.1 Bacteroidota bacterium | reverse complement strand
TTTACGGAAATTCAGGAGCGACCAATGAAATAGTCAACAACTATATTGCCCTTGATGGAGGTTCTTCGTCTGACCCCAATATCTTTGGCGTTTATGATTTCAGTGGCGGCGATAATACAACTGGTTTTTATTACAATTCTGTCAGTATTGAAGGTCCACCGGATGCAACATCTCAAACGGCAGCCATTAAAAGGGATAGCTATTCACATTTTAATATGCGGAACAATGCGCTCGTAAATTTCAGTCAGGCTGGGAGCGGCGGGGTTAACTATTGCTTTTACTTTTCTGATACAATAAATCTGATCTCCGATTTCAATGACCTCTATTGTGCCAATGGCAGCCTTGGGTTATTGAATGGAGATGATATTTATGAGCTTGCCGACTGGAGAACCGCCTCAATAAAGGATACGCACTCGATAAGTCTGGATCCGTTATTCAAAAGCAATACAAACAATCTGCACCCACATACCGGTTCTCCACTTGCTTCAGGGGGTATCGGAATACCGGAAGTTACCGGCGACATTGATGGTATGCTTCGCGATCCGGTATCGCCAACCATAGGTTGTTACGAAAAATCTGCAATTACAAATAAAACCTGGAACGGAACAGTTTCATCGAGCTGGAGCAATCCCTCGAACTGGACTCCTTCGGGCGTTCCAATGGATTCAGATAACCTGACAATTCCGCCGGCAACGCCATTCCCATGCGTTTTGAATTCCACCGGGCTGGAATGTAACAACATCACAGTAGGAGCAGGCGCTACCATTACATTGAACCCTGGTTCGGAAATCTCTGTTTTCGGAAATTTCCTTCTAGAAAACGGTGGAAACCTTGCAAATGATGGGGTTTTGAACCTGAAAAGGGATATTTTGAACTTGAACTGACTACAGCCGGAGTAAATTATGACATTCTGATTGCAAATTCCAAGTTTGAGTCCACTCCGAATAGTGGTTAGAAAAATCAAAATTTGGCTAAAGCCCGGTATATCAGCAACTTGAATTACCACGACCTTAAGGTCGTGGTAATTGATAAACAGATAGTTACTGGACTTTAGTCCAAAATTGTTACCTTTTCGGAATAAGCTCACGTTTGTCATTTCACACTGGTAGAAATACGAAAACTACTGAATTTTGGAAATGATGTGTGAAACGGAAATAACCGGCAGGTTGAAATAAAACATCAACCCTAACGATTAATTTTTTCTATTCTCCTTAAAAAACTGTATATTTGTATTTTATGTGCAATTATGTATGGTTTTTCGATTTTTATTCCCGTGGGCTTTAACTTTATCTTTTTTGAACTTAATGTTTAATCTTTAACTCCTGCAATTATGAAAAATTTCTATATAATTCTCATCCTGCTTTTTTTTCCGGCGTTGCATTCCCTTTCGCAGAAATCATATCAGATGGAACTTCTTAACCTTGTTCAGTATAATGAAACAGAATACAGGTTCGACGTAAGGATGAAGAATACTTCCGCCGACCCTTCCGGCGCCGGCGCCTTTGCAATTGAAGGCATTCAGTGGCAATTACTGTATAACACGGCAATACTTAATGGCGGAGCGCTAAATAATACCTACCTGACTTACGTTTCAAGCACAACAGATTTGGTAGGCGCTGCAATTGTCCCACAATCACCCCGGTTTACAACAGACCAGACTATGATGCAATGGCTTACTTCAGCCCTGGATATTGGCGGAGAAACAACTCTTTTCAACAGTGGCAACTGGAAAAGGATTGGAACATTTAAAGTTGTACTCAGGGATGTAAGTTCCAGTGGTTCTGTGGCGAAAAACTGGGGAGACGGACTGCTCAATCTCAGTTTTAATTCGTCATCCAATATAATTGTAACTGAATGTGGGTATGAAGTGGTTGACGGCGCTTGTTTGCGCGTGGGCGCCGGGTTCACAACCATTACCAATAAAACCCTCACAAATTCAGTGGTTAACAAACCGCTTTTCAGTCGTTGTTTTACCGGAACCGGAAATTACAGCGACGCAATTTCCTGGAACAATGCCGTGGCAGTAACAGATCCCTCATACCATAATGTTCCTTCCTCCTCCGCTAATAACATCTCAATCGGAGGTTATTCAACAGGAGGCGCAATTTCTCCAGGCGTCTGTACTTTAACCGATAACCGCATTGTGAGCGATTTAACGATAAAAATAACTTCATCGCTTACAGTCAATCCGGCAAAACAGCTAACCGTCAATGGCAGCTTATATGTTGACAATGGATCAACCTCTGCCATAACCTTAAAATCAACTGCGGCAGGAACAGCGTCTCTGATTCACTACACACCCGGTATCGCCGCCACTGCTGAACGGTATATTGCAGGATGGAGCGACGCCCGGCATGGCTGGCATTTTCTGAGTTCGCCTGTCGCCGCTCAGCCAATCAGCGTTTTCCATACTCCAGGCTTAGGAAACGACTTTTATAAATGGGAAGAAACCAACGCTGTTGCAAAATGGATCAATCGCACTACTACCGAAGGAATTCTAAACCCTTCGTTTGAAACCAATTTTGCTGTCGGAACAAAAGGTTATCTTATTGCCAACAGCGTTACCGCCACGACCTCTTTCACAGGTATTCTTAATGTCGCCAGCGTTCCAATTCCGGGACTAACCAATACCAACGGAACCAATTATGCAGGCTGGCATCTGTTGGGAAATCCGTTTTCGAGCGCAATCAGGTTCAACCAGGGAGCATGGAATAAAACAAATATAGGAGCCTATTCGCAAGTATGGAATGAAAGCGTCGCCAGTTATAAGGTTCTTGCCGGAAATCAGGAGATTCCCGCTATGAACGGATTTATGGTTTATACAACCGGATCAGGTTCGCTTACCATTCCTGCAGATGCCCGCGTTCACGGCGATTCGGTTTGGTATAAAGCTGACGCTGTGGATGAAAGGATTTTACTCACTGCCAATGATCCTGAAGGACGTACATCCCAGGAAACAATTTTGACCTTTAATGCCGATGCCACTGAAGGGTTTGATTTGCAATACGACAGCTACTTTATAGCTGGCTTTGCACCCGCATTTTATTCCATCGGCGCCAACCATTATTTTGCATTGAATACGTTGCCCGAACTTAACGCCAACCTAAATATACCGCTTGGTTTTGTTAAAAATAGTTCCACAGAGTTTAACATCAGGCTGGTTGAAACCATCCCATCGCTTACGGTTTATCTGCGGGACATTAAACTTAATCAGGATCAGAACCTCACAAAGTACCCGGTTTACAATTTTACTGCAACTGACGGCGATGATCCGCTTCGGTTTCAGCTCCATTTCGCAGGAGTCGGCATCAGCGAAACAATAAAAACAACGCCGGACAACATTTATGGATTCGGCAAAACAATCTATATTGTCAGTAATACAGGCGATATATTGAACGGTAGCGCTATTGTTTACAACATGATGGGTGAGTCAATGATTACTTACCCACTTGGCAATACCCCCGTAACAATGATCAAAATGGATGTAGGATCGGGCTATTACCTTGTCAAGGTAATTACCAGGGATCGTCTTTTTTCCGGGAAAGTGTTTATTAATTAAATGTATAATTCAGAAAAACAGAGTTAAAGACCTTAACGATGATAATTTCAAAAATAGATAAAGCGATTTGGTTGTCAACAGGTTTCATCATATTTTCATTTTTTTTCACCGGCAGTTTTTATGGAGTCGCCAACAATCAGTTTCGAAACGATTCAACAGACTCTAATTCAAAATATTCAGGTGGGGCTACAAATGTCAGGTTTAATCCAATCGGCGGCTCTCTGACCAATTATGGAACGGTTGAAATCAAAAAGAATCTCGATAACCAAAGCGGCATAGCCACCGATCTGGGATCCGGGACATATATTTTTTCTGGAACAACGGCACAGTCTATTACCGGTAGCGTTACATTTCAAAATTTCACATTAAACAACCTACAGGGAGTGTCAACTGAGGCAGATGTTCAGATAAACGGAATTTTCACCCTAACCGCAGGAAAGGTTACCCTTGGCAGCAGCAACCTCAAGCTGGGAGAAAGTTCAACAATTGCAGGAAGTCTATCTGCTTCAGCTATGGTGGTCGCCACAGGAACCGGCGAACTCCGAAAATCGTTTCCCGTATCGCCATCATTTCCACTGGCTTTTACTTATCCGGTAGGCGACGCCAGCGTAACTGCCGAATATTCTCCTGTCACTGTAAGCTTCACTTCAGGAACCTTCGGAAGCGGCAATTATCTTGGTGTGAACCTGCAGAACGAGTCTGATCCCAATCTTGGCGCTCCATCAGGAGACTATCTGAAACGATACTGGACATTAACCAGCAGCAACATTTCCGGATCAATCTCGTGCGACCTAACCTTTACCTTCACTGACGCCGATGTAACCGGTTTGAAAACAAATCTTTATTGTATTAAAACATCATCGGGGTTTACTGAATACAGCGGTTATCTCAGCAATAATCATCTCAAAGGAACTGTTAGCAGTTTCAGCAGATTTACCGGCGCAAATCAATTGGTAAGAACGAACCTTAAACTTTTTCTCGAAGGCTTATATAATACGGAAACCGGACAGATGAACAAAG